>VYEH01000215.1 GCA_009843005.1 Pseudomonadota bacterium
CACCATGACGTCGGGGGAAACGATGCCGAGCAGCCGCAGGACCACCGACGAGACGCCTTCGAAATGTCCGGGGCGGCTCGCGCCGCACAGTTGGTCGTGCAACTGGGGTACCGAGACCCTCACCGCCGCCTCGACTCCGAACGGATAAATGTCCTTTTCGTCCGGCGCGAACACCAGGTCCACCAGCCCCTGCTCCGCCAGCAGCGCCTCGTCGTCGGCCAGGGAGCGTGGATAGGATTCAAAGTCCTCGCCGGCCCCGAACTGCGTGGGATTGACGAAAATGCTGCAGACGACACGGTCGGCGTGCTCGCGCGCAATTTTCATCAGACTGAGGTGCCCCTGGTGCAGATAGCCCATGGTGGGAACCAGCGCCACGGTCTGGTGGGTCAGTCTCCAGCTACCGACCAACTCGCGAACGTCCTTTGTGGTATAGGCGCCTTGCAGGGGCACGCCCGGCTTGTCCACGTCCGATCTCTCCTTGCGCCGAAACGGGCGCATTCTATCAGGAGAAACAGTGCTCGCTGGAAGGATAGTCGCGATTGCGCACTGCAAGAACGTACGCCTGGAGGGCTTCAAGCGCCGAGTCCGCATTTTCCATGAAGTTCTTCACGAAACGCGGCGTGCGGCCCAGGGTGATCCCGAGCATGTCGTAAAGGACGAGTATCTGGCCGTCGACCGACGGGCCAGCGCCGATGCCTATGATGGGTAACTGAATTGCCTGGGAGATCATCTCGCCCACTTCGTTGGGTACGCACTCCAGCAGCAGCAAATCTGCCCCGGCGCCCTCCAGCGCCTTGGCGTCCTCCACCATCTGGCGCACCGCCGAGGGTTCCCGGCCCTGGACCTTGAAACCACCGATCTTGTGTACCGACTGGGGTTTGAGTCCGACGTGGGCGCAAACGGGAATATCGTGCCTCGCCAGGCACGACACCACATCGACCTGGCCCTGCCCGCCCTCCAGCTTGACCATCATCGCGCCGCCTTCCTGCATGAGCCGCACGGCGTTGTCCAGCGCCTGTGTCGGTGAGGCATAGCTCATGAACGGCAGGTCGGAGACCAGAAACGCCCGGCTGACGCCGCGGGCCACGATCCGGGAGTGATAGACGATGTCGCCCACGGTGACCGGCACGGTCGTCTCGTGGCCCTGGATGACCATGCCCAGGGAGTCGCCGACGAGAATGAGGTCCACCTCGGCCAGGTCGACCAGTTGCGCGAAGCTGGCGTCGTAGGCCGTCAGGCAGGCGATGGGCACGCCATCCTCCTTCATCTGCCGCAGGGTGGAGACGTTGACGGGAGGGGACGGCATGCCCCGCTGTTGCAATTGCTTGTACATAACGATTTCCTGACGAATCCTTCGGCCTGGCGCCTCAGACGATTGTCGAAGCGGCCGGATTGTAGAAATGGCGTCCGTGACCGATGCGTCCGATCTCCCGCAGCAACTCCCGATAGTCTTGGTCCCGCTGGGCGGGGTCGATTTCCGCAGCGTTCACGATCAGCAGCGGCGCCTCATCGTACTGGTAGAAGAAATTGGCATAGGCCTCGCACAACCGCTCCAGATAGGGGATGCCGATGCCCTTCTCGTGTTCGAGGCCGCGGCCGGCGATCCGCCGCATCAGTACATCCGGCGGCGCCTGAAGGTAGACCACCAGGTCGGGGCAAGGCGGATTCAGATCGAGCGTTCGGTAGACCTGCCGATACAGCGCGAACTCACTGGATTCCAGAACGCGCTCGGCGAACCGGCGATCCTTGTCGACCAGAAAATCGATAATGCGAACGTTACAGAACAGGTCGCTCTGGCGGAAGCTGTCCAGCACGCGCGCCCGCTGAAAGAGGAGAAACAACTGGGCGGGCAGCGCCGCCTGGCGGTGATTCTGGTAGAACCGCGACAGGAACGGGTTTTCCCGTTGGTTCTCGAGAATCAGCTCGCCATCGAAGCTCTTGGCAAGCCGGGCGGCGAGGCCCGCCTTGCCCGAGCCGACCGGTCCTTCGACGACGACATGACGGGGGTTGTCCGGGGAGACCGCCATTCGCTTCATCCGGCCTGACCGCGATCCGGCCCGCCTGCCGGGGAGCGGCGCGAAGCCCGGCGGCGGCGACGCGAGCGCCGACGACGCTTGACGGCGAAGGCCTTGTGCTGTTCCTCCGGCGAGAGCGTCTGGATCTCGGTCCACCAGCGAGCCAGTTCGGGGTCGGCGTCTCCGCACTCGGCGCGCAATACCAGGAAGTCGTAGGCGGCGCGAAACTGCCTGTGCTGCAACAGCCTGCGGGCGCGGGCGCCGCGCCGGTTGTGAAAGCGCCGCTGCATGAGCAGCATCTCCTTCATGGGCGAGCTGAATCGCCGTGGAAACGCGGTGTACTCCCGCTGCTCCCCGACCACCTCGTCGCAGGCATCCAGAAAGGCTTCGATTTCACTGCCGCCGTCTTCCGCCCTGATCCGTTCGGCGACCTCAAGGATGGGGAACCACAGCAGCACCGCGTAAAGGAACATCGGCGTGACCGGCTTGTCCGCCTTCACCCTCTGATCGGTGTTGTCCAGGCCCGTTTGCACGAACCTCAGAACAACGCCGTTCTCGTCGGCCCGGAGCGCACGGTCCGTGTGGGGAAACAGGTACCTGAACAGGCCGAACTGCCGCAAGCGTTCGAAGCTGGCGGCGGCGTGCCCGGCATGGAAAAGCTTGAGGGTTTCGTCGTAGAGCCTTGCCTCGGGGACCTCGTGCAACAATTCCGCCAGTTCCCGGATGGGCCTCGCGGTGCCGTTGGCGATGCCGAAGCCCAGTTTCGCCGACAGCCGCGCCGCCCGGAGCATGCGGACCGGATCCTCGCGATAGCGCGTCACCGGGTCGCCGATCAGCCGCAACGTGCGGCTGGCGATATCGTCCATCCCGCGGGCGTAATCCCAGATGCTGAAGTCGGCGATGTTGTAGTAAAGCGCGTTGACCGTGAAATCCCGGCGCCAGATATCCTCGTCGATGGTGCCGTAGACGTTGTCGCGGAGAATTCGCCCGCTGTCGGTGTGCTCGCGGTCGTCCTCGGCGCCGCTCCGGGACGACCGAAAGGTGACCACCTCGATCACTTCCCTCCCGAACCGCACATGCGCCAGCCGGAAACGCCGCCCGATCAGGCGGCAATTGCGAAACAGCGCACGCACCTGTTCGGGCCGCGCATCGGTGACCACATCGAAGTCCTTCGGACTGAGGCCGACCAGCAGGTCGCGCACGCCGCCGCCGACGATAAACGCCTGGTGCCCGCAACGCTTGAGCCGGTAAAGGACCTTGAGCGCGTTGCCGGAAACATTCGATCGGCTGAGCGTATGCTGCGGCCTGCGGATAACCACAGGGCCGGCAAGGACTTGATCTTCCGCGGTGTTCAAAGCAGTTTCGGGGCTAACCCGCACAGGCTACCGACCGCCCGGCAGGGCGGCCGCAGAAAACGAAAGGAGAGAACTGGGAGCTTTCGAGCAGGCCAAGTTTCACCGTTCCCGAAAGACCGTTATCATAACAG
>VYEH01000388.1 GCA_009843005.1 Pseudomonadota bacterium
TTGCCGGGCTCGATGGAGCCCAGCTCATCTTCGCTGTGGGCATCCCAGGCGCTGCCGAGCGTCCAGGCCCGCAACGCTTCCATGCGGGTGATAGCCTGGTCGGCCAGGATCGGGTCGCCGTAGGAGGTCAGGCCCGTGGTCATGTGGTAGATGGAAATCCAGGGAGAGAACGGGCCGCCATCGCTACCGGCGCTCATGTGTACGCCGCTGTCGAGGATCAGGCGGTAGGGCGGGCCGATATCGCCCATGGGAAAGCTGCCGTGATAGTAGTGATTCTGGACGGCGACCCCGGCGCCGATGGCCTTGAGCCGCTCCAGAACGCCTTCGTCGATTTCCTGGACGTGAGACAGATTCCAGTGCAGGCCGGCGATGGGGATGATCTCGTTGACGCGCTCGAAGGCGGTGGTGTGGGTATCGAGTTCCTGCACGTTGACCGAGTGCTGATGGATCAGCCAGCCGTGTTCGGCGGCAATGGTGTATGCATCGACAAACATTTGCAGCGGCTGGATGGGTGTGGTGTTGGCGACGACGTTCTCACCGAGTCCGGAAACTTTCAGCATGTCGTCGCCGAGGCCCATGAACGTGTTGTCCACCCGCTGCCGGATAGCCTCGATGCCACCGTCGACGGTGGCCCATCCCTGGAAGAACAGCCGGAACCTTACGGTCAGCTCGCGTTCGCGCCAAAGTGCCATGACGGCGTCGTAGTCCCGGTACTCATCGAACACGCCGGGCCCGGGGAAAGAGCCACCGCCTTCGAGCACGGTGGACAGGCCCACGGTGTTGGAAAATCGCACGAGGTCCCGCAGGGAACGGAGCTTGTCGTCAAGCGTCTGGTTCTGCTTCAGTACCTCGTACGCACGCTGGGCTTCGTTCAGTTCCGGCCCGAGCTCGCCGGCGATGACTCCTTCGTCGCTGACCGCAATGCCCGCCGCTTCAAGGAAACGCTTGCCGATGGAATTGGTGACGCCGGGCCCGAACGGATAACCCATCATGTACACGGCATGATTCGGCGCCGCCTCGTCCAGTTCCGCCAGCGTCGGGCGGCGCTGTTCGGCGAACTGCCGCGGGCTCCAGGAATCGACGATCGAAATGAAGTCGGTGCCGTCCAGTGCATCCGTCGCCGGGGGCAGCCCGGCGGCCCCGGCGGCGATGGCCGCCTGCAGCTCGGCGATCGACGTGCTGGTTTCCACCGCCCTGACGTCATACCCGGGCCTGTTTCCGAGGCGCAGGAAGTGCAGGTGGTTGTTGATGAGCCCGGGGACCGCGGTTCGCCCGTCCAGGTCGATGTGCCGATCGCAGCCGAAACTGCCCACATCGTCGCCTACCGCGACGATTCGGTCGCCGCGAATCCTCACCGTGGACTGGATGGAATCGTCGGCATCCACCGTCAGGATCCGGCCGTTCGTCAATACCAGGTCGCCGCTGACGGCGCACCACTCGTCACTGGCGCCTTCGGTCGGTTGGGCCGTACCGATGCTGGCCAGGGCCAGTCCGAAAAACAGGGATAGAGCGCCAGGAAGCAGAGAGAGTTGGCCTGCGGCGACTGGCCACGACAGGGCGCCCGAAATGCGGCGGTTCAATTCGACTTGCATGGTAATTCCTTGGCAATTCTTGATTCAGCGTGGGCCCGCAAGCTTAGATAATTTGCGCCTGTTTCACTAATCGAATTGACGCGCAAGGACAGACTGCTCGGTGCGTGTCCCCGTTCACGCGGCAATGACGTAAACTGGGTGAGTATCAGATCGAATTACCTGGAGTTGAATCATGAATGGTTCGAGCGATCGATTCAGGGAATCCATGGTATGGGTCGTCTGCGGCTTGCTGATCCCGTCCGGGTCCCTGCTGCATGCCCATCACTCCTCCGCCCCTTTCTACGACAATAGCCGGGAGGTGGAGGTCGAAGGCGAGATCACGGAAGTGCTCTGGCAGAACCCGCACATCCGGTTCACCCTACGGGACGACGAAGGCCGGGACTGGGACATTGAAACCACATCGGTCTCGGTGTTGAGCCGATGGGGGCTGGGCGATGATGTCGTCGAGATCGGAAGCCGCGTTCGCCTGGCCGGCAGACCGGGCAGGTTGTCCGATACCGCCATGTGGGTGAGCAACATGCTGCTGCCGTCGGGACAGGAAGTGCTGCTGTCTTCCCGCCCCCGCTGGACCGATAACACGATCGGCGAAGACCTGCGGGGCGAAGTCACAGCCGCGCCGGAACTCGGCCTGTTCCGGGTCTGGACCAGCGCCGGGCGGCTGTGGAACAACGACTATCCATTGACTGAATTCGCGCGAACCGCTCGCGCCGGATGGGATCCCATTGCCGATGAACCTACGGCGAACTGCATGCCGAAGGGCATGGCGTTCATCATGGAGAATCCCTATCCCATGGAGTTCGTGGACGAGGGCGACAGGATCCTGCTCTACATCGAGGAGTACGATCTGGTTCGCACCATCTACATGACCGCGGCAGGGCTTCCGGCGAACCCCGAACCGAACCTGCTCGGTCATTCCGTGGGACATTGGGAAGGGGATACGCTGGTGGTGGAAACGACCCACATCAACTATCCGCACTTCGACAAGACCGGCATTCCCCAGACCGAAGCCGTGCGCAACCTGGAGCGGTTTACGGTCAACGACGAGGGCAGCCGCCTCGAATACGCCGTGACGATCACGGACCCTGCCATCTTCACCGAGCCTGTGGTGATGACCAAGACCTGGGCATACCGGCCCGGAGAGACGGTCAATCCCTATGACTGCCAACTTTGGAGCACCGAATGAACGACGCAATCTCGATCAAGCGTATTTCCAGTCCCATCGGCGAACTGATACTGGGCGTGGGGCAGGGCGGTTGCCGCCTCATCGAGTTCGCCGACCGCAGCGACGCGCGGCGTTCGCTGTCCGGACGGCCGTACAATTTGCGGGTCAGCGACGCCGACCACGCGTTATTGAGGCGCGTGGAAAGTGAACTGGCTGCCTACTTTGCGGGCTCGGCGGGTGCGTCCGGCACGCCCGCGATTCCCCTGGACCTGCGCGGGACGTCCTTCCAGGTGGCTGTCTGGAAGGCGCTGCTGGATATTCCCCATGGTGAAATCCGGACCTACGCGGAGATTGCCGCCGCCGTGCGCAAGCCGGCCGCCATTCGAGCGGTCGGCAGCGCCATCGGCCGCAACCCGGTCTGCGTACTGGTGCCGTGCCACCGGGTCGTCCGGACCGGGGGCGGCCTCGGCGGCTATGGCGGAGGGCTCTGGCGCAAGGAATACTTGCTAGATTTCGAGGTAAGGCAAGCGAGCACGCGGGCAGCCTGATTGTAAGCAGTTCAACGCGTGCCTGACGGCAGCGTTGTCCACGCCTCCCATGCTGCTGGGTGGTTCCGGGCCCCGGGCCTGAAAAGTCCAGCTGTACGATAGCGTCTGCTGCCGGTCTTGTAGCCCGAACGTCAGTCGATCGGACTTTGATTCTCCGGGAGCGCCGAGCCGTTTCAACAGTGGGTCAAGGGCG
>VYEH01000198.1 GCA_009843005.1 Pseudomonadota bacterium
GTCTGGCCGTAGTCAGCGCCCGCTTCGCCGTGCTGGACAGGATGGCCGACGGCCGGGCGCCACGGGCCGCCAGCCTTTCACCCATCATCGGCGCATCCCGCTTGCCGCGTTTCGAGAGAGGCCGGTCGTGGTCGGCGAGGCCGGGATTGCTCCAGCTCGACTTGGCGTGACGAAACAGCGTCAGGTGCATCGCCACACCCGCTATAGCATTCCCGCTTCGAGGAGCGCGACCTCTGACATCATCGATTGATTCCACGGTGGATCGAAAGTCAGGTCCACGTTGGCCGCCATGATCGTCGGGATGATCTCCAGCTTGTCCCTGACATCCTGCGCGAGGATATCTCCCATACCGCAGCCCGGCGCGGTCAACGTCATCTCGACGTTGACGATGCGTTCTTGCGGCGATGAACCCGGCAACAGTTCGCAGCTGTAGATCAGGCCCAGATCGACGATATTGATGGGAATCTCCGGGTCGTAGCAGGTCCGAAGCTGGCTCCAGATTACCGTCTCGAGTTCTTCCTCGGTGGCGTTGGGAGGCACTTCCGGGGGTCTGATGGGCTCCTTGCCGATGGCATCGGCATCCACGCCGGCGATGCGAAAGAGATTGCCTTCGATGTAGATGGTGAAGCTTCCCCCCAGGGACTGGGTCAGGAAGCCGGACACGCCCTCGGGCAAGGTCACCTCATCTCCGGAAGGGATCATGACCGCATCGCAATCCCTTGAAAACATGACCGGCTCGTTGTGTCCGTAGTACATCGCTCACTCCGTCGAGATTCGGTCCCGGGAACCGGAGATCGCGCCGATGAGCGCATGCCAGGCCAGCGTGGCGCACTTCACCCGGGTGGGATAGGCGCGTACCCCGGATAACGCGGCGAGCTTGTCCAGTGCGTCAATGTCCACATCGGCGCCGGTACCGTTGCCGGTGAGCATCTCGTGAACGCGGTCGAACAACGTCCGCAGTTCGTCGATGGAATGTCCCTTCGCTTTTTCGGTCATCAGCGATGAGGAGGCGACCGAGATCGCACAGCCCGTTCCGGTGAAGCGGATGTCGCTTACCTGCTCGCCGTCGAGGTTCACATAGAGCGTCATGCGGTCTCCGCAGAGCGGGTTGACGCCTTCCACGACCCGATCGGCATTCTCAAGCTCGCCGAAATTTCGCGGCTGGCGGTTATGATCGAGGATCACCTCCCGATACAGTTCCTGCAGTTCGTTCACAGGAACAGCTCCGTTGCCCGTTTCAATCCCGTCACCAACTGGTCCACGTCGCCGCGATCGTTGTACAGGGCGAATGAGGCGCGTGCCGTGGCCGGCACTCCGAAGTGCTCCATCACCGGCATGGCGCAGTGATGCCCGGTGCGAATCGCGACCCCTTCCATGTCCACGACGGTGCCCAGATCGTGGGCGTGTATGTCGCCGAGCGTGAATGAGAGAACGCTGGCCTTCGCGGCCGCGGTACCGATCAGGCGAATACCCGGCAGCTCGGACAACCGCTCGGTTGCGTAATCGAGCAGGTCGGCCTCGTGCCGCGCCACCTCCGCAAAGTCGATGCCGGAGAGATAGTCAAGGGCGGCGCCGAGTCCTACCGCCGCGGTAATGTTCTGCGTTCCGGCTTCAAACTTGTAGGGCAGGGCGTTGTAGGTGGTTTCTTCGAACGTGACGGTTCGAATCATCTCGCCGCCACCCTGATAGGGGGGCATTGCATCCAGCAGCGCGCGTTTGCCGTACAGCACGCCGATCCCGGTCGGGCCGAACGTCTTGTGGCCGGAAAGCGCGTAGAAGTCGCAGTCCAGATTCTGCACGTCGATGCGCATGTGGGGCGTGGCCTGGGCGCCGTCCAGCAGGACCACGGCGCCGACCTTGTGGGCGGCTTCGATGATGTCCTGCACGGGATTGATCGTTCCCAGGGCGTTGGAGACATGCACCACCGCGACGATCCGGGTGCGCTCGCTCAGCAAACGGTGGAAGGCCTCCAGGTCCAGTTCACCGGCATTTGTGATTGGAGCGGCCACGAGGCGCGCGCCCGTCTGCGCGCAGATCATTTGCCAGGGGACGATGTTCGAGTGGTGCTCCATCCAGGTGATCAGCACTTCGTCTCCCGGTCCGAGCCGCATTTTCCCTGAACTGGCGGCGACGAGGTTGATGGATTCGGTGGTTCCGCGGGTAAAGATGATTTCGTCGGACCCCGACGCGTTGATGTACCTGCTCACCTTCTCACGGGCGCCTTCGTAGGCGTCCGTGGCGCGCTGACTCAACTGGTGAACGCCCCGATGCACATTGGCATGGTTGCGCCGCTCGTGAGCAACCATGGCATCGATCACGGCCTGGGGCCGCTGCGCCGAGGCGGCGCTGTCCAGGTAGGCCAGCGGCTTGCCGTTAACCTGCTGATGCAGCGCGGGGAAATCCGCGCGGCGAGCGGCAATGCCGGCGGATCGCACTGAACTCGCCACGTTGCTGACCGCGCTCACAGCAGTCCTCCCCAATGCTCGTAGTCGGGCAGGTGACCGGCCACGGCGGTCACGACCCGCTTTCGCAATTCCGGAACTTCGATCCGGCGCAGCAGGTCGTTCGCGAACGCGAAAATCAGCAGGCCCCTGGCCGTTTCTTCATCCATCCCCCGGGAACGCAGATAGAAGAGCTGCTCGGCATCCAGTTCACCGACCGTGGCGCCATGCGCGCACTTGACGTCGTCGGTGTAGATTTCCAGTTCCGGCTTGGTATCCACCTCGCCGCGCTCGGACAGCAGGAGATTGTCGCTGGATTGGCGGGCATCGGTTCCCACGGCGCCGGCGTGCACCACCACCTTTCCGTTGAAGACGCCGCGGCCCCGCTCCCCGACGATGCCCCTGAAAGCTTCGTTGCTGGTGGTGTGAGGCGCGATGTGATCGATGCGGGTGTGGTTGTCCACGTGCTGGCCCTGAGCAGCCAGGAAAACGCCTGAAATGTCGCAGGACGCCCCGGGTTCGGTCAAACGAATCCGCAGGTCGTTGCGGACCAGGCGTCCGCCAAGGTCGACGTAGCCGAGCTTTGCAGAGGCATCGCGCGCCAGGGTGACGTCCAGCAACTCGGTGTGGAAGTGTTCGCCGGCATGCTCCTGCAGCCGATAGAGCGTAAGTTCGGAGCCCGGTTCCTGGGTCGCCTGGGTCACCGAGTTTGTCCATCCCCCGCCTTCCCGCGCAGCGAAGTGCTGAACGACGCAAAGGCGGCTGTTCGCGCCGAGGTCGAACAGGAGCCGAGCCTGCTCGGCGCTGCTCGCCGCTGCGCCACCGAGATATACCAGGTGCAGCGGTCGGGCAACGACGACGTTCGCGGCGACTCGTATCAGCGTACAGTCTGGTGAGAACGCCGCGTTGATGGCGGTCAGCGGATAGTCGCGAAACTGACCTTCGGTCTGGATTGAGCGGATACGTTGCCAGGCTGTGTCTCGATCCGCGATTTCCACGCCCGGCGGAAATCCGGGCGAATCTCCGGATGTCAACCGCTGCCCGTCCAGGAACACCAGTTGTGGCGCATCCGGAGCGAGTTCGAGACTCGAAAGCCGGTTCAACGTCGATCGGCGGTAGTTCTGGTTCGGGACCCCGGGCAGGGGATCGAAGCGTCCCGTCAGAATGGGCTTCAGGTCGGTGTATTTCCAGTCTTCGTCCCTGCGCGTGGGAAATCCACGCCGGGCGAACGCGGCCATGGCCTGCCGGCGCGCTGCCCGTGAACCGTCGGACTCGTCCAGCCGATCCAGGCTGGCATCGAAAGTGGCCCTGAGTTCCGCGGTGTTCATGGGCCGTCAGAACCCTCCCGCAGCCAGTCGTAGCCGCGCTCATCGAGGGTGCGCGCCAGTTGCTGGTCTCCTGACTTGACGATGCGCCCTTCCGAGAGCACGTGCACATAGTCAGGCACCACCAACTCGAGAAGCCGCTCGTAGTGCGTGACCAGGACAGCCGCCCGTTCCGGATGCCGGAGGGTGTTGATGCCCGAGGCTACAACCTTGAGAGCGTCCACATCCAGGCCCGAATCGGTCTCGTCGAGCACCGCAAGCGTGGGTTCGAGCACCAGCATCTGCAGTATCTCGTTGCGTTTCTTCTCTCCTCCGGAGAATCCCTCGTTGACGCTTCTGTTGAGAAAATCCTTAGAAATTTTCATGAGTTCCATCTTGTCTTTGATAACTTTCATGAACTCGAAGGCATCCACCTGTTCGCGTCCGTTGGACGCGCGCTGAGCGTTGAGCGCAGCCTTGAGGAGATAGGCGTTGTTGACGCCGGGGATCTCGACGGGGTACTGAAAGGCCAGGAAGAGTCCCTCCCGGGCCCGCTCCTCGGGTTCCATGTCCAGCAGGTCCATGCCGCGGTAGCGAACGGATCCACCGGTCACCGCGTAGGTATCGCGGCCAGCCAGTACCTGGGCCAGGGTGCTCTTTCCGGAGCCGTTGGGTCCCATGATGGCGTGTACCGTGCCGGGGCGCACATCGAGATTCACGCCTTTGAGGATGGCCCGATCCTCGACCGCGGCGTGCAGGTTGTCGATTTGCAGAAGTGGTGTGTCGTCCATGGTCAGCCCACCGCTCCTTCCAGACTGACGTTGAGAAGCGCCTGGGCTTCCACGGCAAACTCCATGGGGAGCTCCTTGAATACTTCCCTGCAAAAACCGTTCACGATCATGTTCACCGCATCCTCCTCGGACAAACCGCGCTGGCGGCAGTAAAACAGCTGATCGTCACTGATCTTCGAAGTCGTGGCCTCGTGCTCGATACGGGCGCTGCGTTCCCGGGCTTCCACGTACGGAAAAGTGTGCGCGCCGCAGCGGTCGCCGATCAGCAGCGAATCGCACTGGGTGTAGTTGCGTGCGCGGCGGGCGGTCGGCAGCACCCTTACCAAACCGCGGTAGGCATTCTGAGCCTGGCCCGCGGAAATACCCTTGGAAATGATCGTGCTGCGTGTATTGCGGCCGATGTGGATCATCTTCGTGCCGGTGTCCGCCTGCTGATGGTTGTTGGTCACTGCCACGGAATAGAATTCGCCGATGGAATTCTCCCCGCGCAGCACGCAACTGGGATACTTCCAGGTAATGGCCGAACCGGTTTCCACCTGGGTCCAGGAGATCTTCGAATCGGCGCCCCGGCAGTCGCCGCGCTTGGTCACGAAGTTGTAGATGCCGCCCACGCCGTTTTCATCGCCCGGATACCAGTTCTGAACGGTCGAGTACTTGATCTCGGCGTCCTTCAGGGCCACCAGTTCCACAACCGCCGCGTGAAGTTGATTCTCGTCGCGCATGGGAGCCGTGCACCCTTCGAGGTAACTGACGTAGCTGCCTTCATCGGCGATGACCAACGTGCGTTCGAACTGTCCGGTGTTGGCCGCATTGATACGGAAATAGGTGGACAGCTCCATGGGGCAGCGCACGCCCCTGGGAACGTAAACGAATGATCCGTCGCTGAAGACGGCGGAATTCAGGGCCGCAAAGAAGTTGTCCCGCTGGGGCACCACGCTCCCCAGGTATTGCTCGACAAGCTCCGGGTGTTCGCGCACCGCCTCGGAGAAGGAACAGAAGATGACGCCGGCTTCGGCGAGCCTGGACTTGAACGTCGTGGCGACCGAGACGCTGTCGAATACGGCATCGACGGCCACGCCGGCCAACTTTGCGCGTTCATGCAGGGGAATCCCCAGCTTGTCGTAGGTTTCGAGCAGCTTCGGGTCGACTTCGTCCAGGCTTTTCGGGGCATCGTCCTGGTTCTTCGGAGCCGCGAAGTAGGAAATAGCCTGGTAGTCGATCGGGGGGTAGTTCACGTGGGACCAGGTCGGTTCGTCCATGGTGATCCAGTGGCGATAGGCCTTCAGGCGCCATTTCGTCAGGAATTCCGGCTCGCCTTTTTTCCTGGAGATGAGCCTGACGACATCTTCGTCCAGGCCGGGCGGTACCAGTTCCTGCTCGATGTCAGTGACAAAGCCGTGCTCGTAGCGGCTTCGCACCAGATCAGAAATTTCTTTAGGTTGTACTGACATATATATGAATTCAAGGAAATTAATGTTGGATCGACAATCGTATCGCGTTCTTCCAGCGATCAGGAGGCATTTCGGGTCCGGCGGGCTGCTGCAGGTCCGCCAGACTGACTTCGCCAAGCGCCTCACGAATGCTCACGTTGATTCGTTGCCACGCGTTGCCCACCCGGCACGAAGACTCCAGTTCGCAGAGCCCGGAAGCGGAGCAGCATTCGGTGATGGCCAACGGGCCTTCCAGTGCATCGAGGATCTCCGCGGCGCTGATTTCTTCAGCCGGGCGCGAGAGCGCGTAGCCGCCGCGAGCGCCCCGCTGGGATACTGCCAGACCCGCGTGGACCAGGGACTTCAGCAGTTTGCTGACCGTGGGCAGTGACAGGTGCGTGTCCACGGATACCTGGTGCGCGCTGGCCAGCCGACCCTCACTTGCGGCCAGCTGGGCGAGCACCAGGGTCCCGTAGTCGGTTAATTTGCTCATTCGCAACATGGGAGGGCCTTCAGGCAGACAAGTAGGACTATTTTAGTACTATTTCGCTGAAAATGCGCGCACGGATAGTCTGACGCGGGGTCGAATCTACCGGAAAGGTACCGGCGGGCCGTCGCCGCGGCCGCTTGCGCGGGCACGGACCTGTTCGCTGACGTGGGCTTCCAGATCCTGGAACTCGGATAGAAACCGCTCCCGATCCACGGGATTCACGCCGGGCGATTCCAGCGCCATGCGGATCTGGTTGAAGGCAAGGGCCAGGTTTCCGGTGCTCAGGTAGTAGTGGGACATGTAATGGTGGGCATTGCCGATGTCCCCCTCGGCGTTGGCGGCTCGGGCTATGAGGCGGAACTGCTCCGGCGTGGGAGTGGAGTTGTTCAGCAAGTCCAGGAGCAGGTCGTGTGCCTTGGCGGGATAGCCGGCCGGAATGAGCGCGTTGGCGTAGCTCAGGGTCAGCGGCACGTTTCTGGGGGACAGTTCGATGGCCTCTTCGAACCGGGCAAGCGCCAGACCGGTCTGATAGCTCTCGATCAATGCCTCGGCTTCACCGATGCGAAAGGCAATGACGCCCGGGAACTCGTCGACCAGGTCCGAAAACATCCGCTGCGCCAGGTCATGGCGGCCGTGCCGGTGCAGAATCAGGGCATAGCCGTACCGGTCAGCCACGCCATCGCCCCCGGCGTCCATGCGCTTTGAAAAAAATTCCAGTGCCGCTTCCTCCGATGGAGCCCTCAAGACCTCCAGGCGGGCCTTGACGACCTCGTAGCCGACGCTGTCGGTCACGTCCACGGCAGGCAGCAGCCGTGCCCGTTCCCGGGCCTCGCCGATGCGCTCGGACGTCACCGGGTGGGTCTGCAGGAAGGACGGCACCCGGTCCGAGGAGAAGGCGTAACGCCGTGACAGCTTCTCGAAGAAGGTCGCCATGGCTGTGGGGTCGAACCCGGCCGAAGCCAGCGTACCGATGCCGATCCTGTCGGCCTCGTGTTCATTGGCGCGGGTGTAGTTGATCTGGGCCTGGATCGCCGCTGCCTGTGACGCGGTGATGAGACCCTGCATGGCCTGACTGTTGGCGTCCGCGGCCGCGCCCAGCAACACTGCAGCGATCATGGCCGCCATTGACAGGATACTGTTTCGCTGGTTGCTGTAGATGGAACGCGCGATGTGGCGCTGGGTGACGTGGGCGACCTCGTGGGCCAGCACGCCGGCAACTTCGCTCTCTCTCTCGCTGGCAAGTATCAGCCCGGTATTCATGCCGATGAATCCTCCGGGTAACGCGAATGCGTTGATGGCGTTGTCGTCCACCACGAAGAACTCGAAGCGGTGGTCGCCATCGTTGGCGTGCCCGGCCAGGCGCGCGCCAAGGGTCTGGATGTACTCGGTCACTATCGGATCGTCCATGATCGCGCCGGCGCTGCGAAGTTGAGCCATGACCCCGCGTCCAAGCTGGGCTTCCTGGCTTCGGTTCAGCACGGAGTCGGCCGGTGTGCCGAAATCGGGAAGGTTGGGTGTTTGCGCGGCGGCGTTGACGCCGACGGCGAGCAGCAGGACGGCCGGCCAGCCGTGGCGGCGGCTTGCGGCTACGGATGCTTGCGATTGTCGGGAGCTACAGTTCATCCAGCGCCTTGAGTATCTCGTCGACATGACCGGGGAGTCGCACCTTCCTCCATTCGCGGCGCAGTACGCCCTCGGCGTCGATCAGGAAAGTACTCCTTTCCACGCCGAAGAGCGTTCTTCCTATCCGCACATTCTCTCTGATGACCCCGAATAGCCCGCAAAGTTTCTCATCTTCGTCCGCTATCAGTTCGAACGGGAAGCCATGTCTTGCCTTGAATTTCTCGTGAGTGTCGATGGTGTCGCGGGAGACGCCGAATACGGCAGCCCCCCGGCGGACGAATTTCTCATGATGCCTGCTGAAGTCCCGACCTTCAAATACGCAGCCCGGCGTATTATCCATCGGATAGAAATACAGCACGTATGGCGAACCCAGCAGATCTTCGGAGTCCACGCGGGTCGCGCCCGTCGCCGCTGCGCTGAACGCAGGCACCTTGCTGCCCTGAAGTAATGTCCCCATTGTAGAGTTCTCCCATCAGGCTGTCTTGACGGGCTCCATGATGGCATCCAGGTTGAGGCGGTCGCAGAATTCCATGAACTCTTCCCGAATGCCCGAGATGTGGACCCCCGCGGGGATATTCACGAACATCTGAACCGAAAACATGGGCGTTCCCGTGTGCACGGCCGGATAGCTGCGAGTCGTGACTTCGGCGATGCCGATCTTGCGTTCGGCAAAGAATCCGGAAAGGTGATGCACGATACCCGGCTGGTCGAGGCAAACCACGTCGATTGCGTAGGGCAGCAATTCCTTGTTGTACTCCATGGTGCTGGTACGCCGCACATGAATGGTCAGGTCTTCGTTTCCGGCGTAGCGCCCGAGATCCTGCTCCAGCCTGCTGATCGAATGCCAGTTGCCTGCAACCAGCAGAAGCATTGCAAATTCTGCGCCCAGCGCGGTCATGCGGCTTTCCCTGATGCTGGCGCCACACTCCAGGATGATCCGGGAGATGGTCTGTACTGCGCCCGTGTGGTCGTTGCCCACCGCGGTGATGACCAGAAGTTGTTCCATTCGTGTAGATCCCGATGGCTCCATTCGCTCAGTTTACTCCGATCAGGCCAGGTGCGAATAGTTGCGTACCCGCAGGGGCAAACGTACCATCCCGGCCAATCGCATTCCGAGACGAGCGGATGACTTTTGGGAGTATCGTTGCGCTGGTGACCCCGATGAATGCCGCGGGGGATATCGACGAGCCGCAATTTGCGCGCCTTGTAGAATTCCACCTGGAAGCCGGCACGGAGGGGTTTGTCATCGCCGGGACGACGGGCGAGTCGGCGACGTTGGCGCGCGACGAACATATCGGAGTGATCGAGCGGGCCTGCCAACTGGTGGATGGCAGGGCGCCGGTGATTGCCGGCACGGGATCCAATTCCACGGCTCAGACGCTGGATCTGTCTCGCGCCGTGGACAGCCTGCCCGTGGCGGGTTATCTGCTGGTGACCCCTTACTACAACAAGCCGGGTCAGGAGGGCATGTATCGGCACTTCTGCACCGTGGCCGACGCCGTGAGCAGACCCGTCATCCTCTACAACGTACCCGCAAGGACGGGGGTAGACCTCACCTCCGCCACGGTGGCGCGGCTGGCGCGCCACGGGAACATAGGCGGCATCAAGGAGGCCACCGGAGAACTCGGCCGGGTGACGCAATTGCGCCAGGACTGCGGCAGGGATTTCGTGCTGCTCAGCGGGGACGATCTGACAGCGTGCGAATTCATGCTCAGGGGCGGAGACGGCGTCATTTCGGTGACAGCCAACGTGGCTCCGGCACAGATGCGGGGGCTGTGCGACGCGGCTCGATCCGGGGAGCGGATCGAGGCCGAGCGAATCGACGGCGAACTGGGGTCGCTGCATCGTGCCCTGTTTGTGGAAAGCAACCCGATTCCGGTGAAGTGGGCGGTCGAACAGCTGGGCTTCCCGGCGCCCGGAATCCGCCTGCCGCTGACAAGGCTGGCCCGGGAGCATCGGGAGACGCTGCGAGCGGCCATGTCCGAGGCAGGCATCTAGTGCTCTATCCTGTTGACAATGCCGTATCAGTTGGATAGGGCGCCAGACATCCGCTCCATGACGCTTCGCGCTGTCGCCGTGGTAATTGCGCTTGCATTCTGTATTGGAGGGTGTTCCCGCAACTCGGGCTTGCGGTGCGAAAACCAGGCACGCTACGAGGGTGCGGAGGAGGCCGCGCCGCTCATGATTCCCGACGGCCTGGACCCACCGGGCGAAGCCGAAGCCCTGCGGATTCCGGCCGAGGGCGGCGCCACTGCAGCCGGCGAGTCGCAGGCATCCGGACAGCAACCCGTGGAGAATGGAGACGCCGCATCCTGTACCGAGGCGCCCCCGGATTTCTTCCAGGAAGGATCGCCGGGGTAGTGTTGACAGGCCGTGACTTCGCGTGCCCCCCACGCCCGCGGCGCATCGTGCCGGCAAGAGTTTTCGAAGGACGCCCGCTCAATAGGGTTCCGAGGCGCCCCGGTAGCGGTTGATCAGGTAGTCCAGGGACAGCTTCCCCGGACCGAAGACCATCACCGCAAGCAGCATGAGACCCCAAATCCAGTGATCGTTCACCGTATTTTCGAAGCCCGCGCTGAAAATGACGTGAGCATAGCTGATCACGGCCACCACATTGACCACCGACAGACCCAATGCGCCAAGCCTGCCGGCAAGCCCCACGAACAACATCAGCGGGAACAGCAGTTCACCCACGGTGCCCAGTACAGCCGCGAGCCACGGTGACAGCAGTGGGACACGGTACTCGTGTTCGAACAGAAACAATGTCGAGTCCCACGAGTTCAGCTTGAGCATGCCGGCCTTCCAGAACTGGTACCCGACGTAGAATCGCATCAGGACGAGAAACAGGTCCCAGCGCAGCGCGTTCAGAATTCTTGCCGGAGCCGTGATCAGATACTTGACGGTTGTTTCCATGGCGACGAACCTCGATCATGTATTGGCGGGTGGCGCGCCCGCCGCGGTCACTCCAGAGAGCAGTCCCAGACTCAGGATGGTTTGCAGCGCCCCGGCCAGGTCCGGCGCAGCTGCGGCATCGTCTCCCACGGATTGCCGGTCGAACGGCCGCCAAGCGTCCTGTAGGCGGGCGCCTCCGGCCAGTTCCGCAGCCAGGCAGAAGGCGGCCCGGTCGAGCACGTGCACTTCCACATCGTTACCCCGCCTCGTGACGGCAACATTCTCTGCGCCCCGGTCCAGGTCGATACGGTCGTTGCTACCGGGCTGATTGGCGCGCCAAATGGAAAAAACGGGGAATCGGGACCGGAGCAGGCGTACGGCGCGGCGCACCGTAAAGACCAGGTTGCCGTAGTCGTCCTTGTTGAATCGGCTCAACTCCGAAAGCGCCAGCGGCGGCTCGTCGCGGTCCAGGTGAACTTCTTCCACAGCCCACTCGAGCGACGCCACATCCGGCAGGTACCGAAACCGGGTGTCCCCATAGGTGTGCTCGAGGAACGCGGGATAGTTCTGTCCATATCGCTGCAGATCGCCCGACCGGGAAGGGTGTTCACGGGCGTATTCGCGTGCAAGGCCTGCAAAGCAGGCTTCGCCTACCAGGCGTTCGACGACCGGGTAACTTGCTGAAAGGGCCTTTCTGTAAATTACCTGGTGATTGTTCCGGTACACCCCGACTCGCCGGTCCGGCGCGACCCCGTTGTCGCGTACGAGGGCCGGGAGCACGCTTGAATCGTCCGTGAACGCCCGGTAACAGGTTGCCTGCAGATCACGCAGCGAGTTCATGGACCTCGTCCAGAATCCGCTGGGCGGTTTCGGCCTCGCTCAGCAGCCGTTCCAGGGCGGGATAGTCGGAGTACCACTCGATCAGGGTGGGGCGGGGGCCGAACCGCTCGACCGCATGGCGGAAAAGCTCCCATACCGGCTCGCTAACCGGTGTGTTGTGGGTGTCGATGAGAATCTCGCGTTCGCCGCATCGACGTGCGGTGTGGCCGGCCAGATGCATTTCCGCGACCCGTTCCGGCGGGATGGCATCCAGGTAGATCAGGGGATCGAAGCCATGGTTCACGGCATTGACGTAGATGTTGTTGATGTCCAGCAGCAGCCCGCAGCCGCTTTGCCGGGAGACGGCTACCAGGAACTCATGTTCCGGAATGGCGGAATCGACGAATTCCAGGTAGCTGGAAATGTTTTCGATGAGGATGGGCCGTTTCAGCGTGTCCTGGACCTCCTGAATCCGGCGCACCATGTGTTCGAGGGCTTCCTCCGTATACGGCAGTGGAAGCAGGTCGTTCAGGTGGCGGCCACCGACGGCGCCCCAGGAAAGATGCTCCGATACCAGGGCGGGCTCGATGCAGTCCACGAGCGCACGGAGGCGGTGCAGGTGTTCCTCATCCAGCGGGTCGGTCGAACCGATGGAGAGTCCCACACCGTGCAGGCTCAGGGGATAGTTCGGGCGAATTCGCTCCAGCGCGCCCCGGGCGATACCGTCCTCGGCAAAGTAGTTTTCGCTGTGCGCCTCAAGCCACGCGATCGGGGGCCGCCGGTTGATGATTTCGCTGTGGTATGGACCGCGGAGGCCGATCCCGGCCGTCGCCGGGATAGGTTCCGCGTTGATGGATGCCTGCTCGGCGCCCGGCGTCATTCCCTGACTTCGCCGCCGGCGATCCGGTCGCACGTGCCGGCGGGGAGCAGAATGTACTCGTTGGGGTCGGCGTCCGTGGTGGCCTGGCCCTGGCAGGTATGCCCGGGGCCCGCACAGTCATTGGCGCCGGCCTTGACGATGCCGTAGCACTTCTCCATTTCCGGGGTGTCCTGTGCGGATACGGCAAGGGCGCCCACTGCCAGAAGGCTGCTCACGGCGGTGGTAATCAAGGCTCTGTTACTGGTCATCGGTCAGCTCCTGCTTTCTTGTGAACTTATGGGTTTCGACAGTGTCTGTTACCGAAAGGTTTCCGTCGGCAATCTTGCGGACGACTTTGGTATCAGGGGGGTCTGCGCGTATAGTACACCGGCGCCGCGAGGGATTGGGCATTTGCGGCGTTTCTTGCCGATTCCCCGATGCCTTACGCAAACCGCTGCTTCGCACTAGATTGCCATGACGCTGACTAGACTTGCCCTCGGCAATCCGGTTGCCGCCGCTGTAGCAGTGCTGCTCGTGCTTCTGTTCGGTTCCATTGCGTTGACGCAGATCCCGGTACAGATGATTCCCACGGTGGTCATTCCGAGGATTACCATCAACACGGCCTGGCGCGCCGCGGCGCCCGACGAAGTGGAGTCGGAGATCATCGAGGTGCAGGAAGATGTCCTGCGGGGCGTTCCGGGCGTGGAGCAGATGGTTTCCACGGCGACCCAGGGACAGGCCACCGTCACGCTGACGTTCGACGTGGGCATGTCCGTGGAGCGGGCGCTCATCGAAGTGATGAACCGGCTCAACCAGGTGCCGCGGTATCCGGCCGATGCCACCGAACCCGTGCTGGTGATCGGCTCGTCCATGGAAGAGGGCGCCGCAGCATGGTTTACCCTGCGCGTGGAACCGGGTAACCCGAACCACATCGACAGCTACCTGGATTTCGTCGAGGAAGTGATCCAGACGCGTTTCGAGCGCGTCAACGGCGTTGCCACCGCCGGGATATTCGGCGGTCGCGAGAGCGAAATTCGCATCACGTTCGATCCGTACAAGGCCGCCGCGCTGGATGTGCAGCTTCCCGCGGTCGTCACGCTGGCCGGCAACAACGTGGACACCACGGGCGGCTTCACCGACATCGGCCGGCGCCAGTACACGGTCCGCTACGCCGGTCAGTACGCGGTCTCCGAGTTCGAGGACATGGTCCTGGCGTGGCGCGACGGGAACGCAGTCCGCCTGGGCGATGTCGCTGCGGTGGAACGGCGGCTCGTGGATCAGACGATCGTCCTGACCCAGAACGGCGAACCCGCCATCGGGCTGAACATCCAGCCCGAAGAGGGCGTCAATATTCTCGAGGTTCTGGCAAACGTGAGGGAGGCTGCGCAGGAATTGCGGGAAGGTCCCCTGGCGCGGGAAGGCCTGGTCATGCTGCAGGTCTTCGACGAGACCGATTACATCAATGAGTCCATTGCCGCGCTGAGGAACAATCTGCTGCTGGGAGTCGCGCTGGCCGTGGGAATACTGTGGTGGTTCCTGCGCCGCTTCAAGGCGACGCTCGTGATTGCAGCGGCCATCCCGATATCGCTGTTTTTCTCGTTTTTCGCGCTCAACCTGGGCGGCAGGACGATCAACATCGTGTCGCTGGCCGCGCTGGCGTTTGCCATGGGAATGGTGCTGGACGCCTCCATCGTCGTGCTGGAGAACATCGTCCGCCTGCGGGAGAACGGTGAACGAAGTTCCGCCGCTTCGGTGTCGGGCGCGCAGCAGGTCTGGGGCGCGCTGCTGGCGTCCACGGTCACCACGGTGGCGATTTTCCTGCCGATCCTGTTCTTGCGCGACTTTGCGGCGCAGATTTTCGCGGACCTGGCGTTCGCCATATCGGTGGCCATCATCGTATCGCTGTTCATCGCCATCGGTGTGGTGCCCACGGCCGCGCACAGTTGGCTGCGGCATGTCAATCTGCACGATCCCCATCGCGCCTGGTGGGAATGGGGTACGCGGTTCGTGATGCGAGCGACCGATACGCCCAGGCGCCGGTATAGCTGGATTGCCGGACTGGTCCTGACGGCCGCCAGCGTCACCTGGTTGCTTCTGCCGCCTGCCGACTACCTCCCCGAAGGCAGGCAGAACTGGATCTTCGCCTTCATGCTCCCGCCTCCGGGGCAGAGCGTCGAGGCGGCGAAGACGGAGTTGGTGGATGTCATCGCCGAGCGAATTTCGCCATACCAGGAGGGTGAGAAGGAACCGGCCGTCAACTATTACTTTGCCGCCGTAATGAACACCTTTGGTTTTGTCGGTGTCAGCGCGCGGAATGCGGCGGATGTCGACGATATCCTGGCGATCTTCAACGCAGAGAATCTGGCCGGTTTTCCGGACACCCTGGCCTTCGCCAACCGTGTTTCGGTCTTCAGCAGGGTGGAGGGCGCCAGGTCCATCGAGCTGAATATCCACGGCGAGAACATCGATACCCTGCTGTCGGCCGCACAGATCGGGATGGGATTGATCGCTCAAGCCATTCCGGGAGCACAGGTGCGCCCGGACCCGGGGGTGGAGCTGGCGCAACCCGAACTGCGCCTGATCCCGGACGAACGGCGTATCGCGGAGGTCGGCTGGAGCCGTAACGTTGTGGCAAACATTGCCCGGGCGTTGGGCGACGGACTCTTCGTGGGCGAATATTTCGACGGGATCAAGAAGCGCAATATCGTGGTTCGCGCACTTGACTGGGACGATCCTGAGGAATTGGCTGCCATTCCGCTGGCGACCCCCCAGGGGGGCGTTGTGCCTGCCGGAGAACTGATGCGCATCGAACGCACCGTGGGTGCGGACCAGATTCGGCGGGTTGACCGGCGCCGGACCATCACGCTGATCGTGACCCCGCCCTCGGACCTGTCGCTGGAGGAAGCCCTGACCACACTGAGATCCGACGTCGCGCCGGCCCTGCTGGCCCACCTTCCCGCCGACGGGGAGTTGAGCTTCTACGGCAGCGCAGACGACCTTGAGATCGCGCTGGGCAACATGGGGCGGAGCTTCCTGCTGGCGATCGTCATCCTGTACCTGCTGGTCAGCGCGTTGTTCCGCTCGTTCAGGGACAGCTTGCTGGTGCTGCTGGTGCTGCCGCTGGCGACCGTTGGCGGAGTGGTCGCTCTGCGGATCACCGACCTGATGGTCTTTCAACCCATGGACCTGTTGACCATGATCGGTTTCATCACGCTGCTGGGGTTGGTGGTCAACAATGCGATCCTGCTCGTCTACCAGACCCGGACATCCGAACGGGCCGGGGCATCGAGGCGCGACGCGGTGGAGAAGGCGGTTCGCATCCGGCTGCGCCCGATCCTCATGAGCACGCTGACCAGCCTCTTCGGCATGTTGCCGCTACTGGTGATCCCCGGGGCCGGCACGGAACTTTACCGCGGCATGGCGGCGGTGATTGTCGGCGGGATGAGCGTGAGCACGGCATTTACCCTTATTCTGTTGCCGAGTCTGCTGCGTCTGGGCGAGGAGCGCCAGGGCGTTGCGATTGGCGATACATTGACAGGCGGCATCGCAGTCCGTCAGGGCGAAGGATCATGATGTGCGGAAAAACAGTTGCTCGAACGGTGCTTTGCGGGGTGCTCGCGCTGACGCCGTGGTGGGCCGGGGCGCAGCAGATGGGCTTCCCTCCCGCCGCGGTAGTCGTGGACGAAGTCCGGCGCACGGAAATCTCGCCGACGGTCAGCTTTCCCGGGACGGTGGTCAGCCGCGCGGACTCGAGGCTGGCCACGGAGGTGGAGGGGCGCGTCACCTGGTTTGCCGATGTGGGAACCGTCGTCGCCCAGGGCGATCCCGTGGCGCGGCTGGAAAGCACGACGCTGGAGATCCAGCGTGACGAGTATCGCGGCCAGGTGGAACGCGAGCGTGGACGGCTCACCTTCCTCGAGCCCGAAGTCGACCGGCTGGAAATCCTGGCAGCCGAGAGCAACGCAGCCGAGAGCCTGCTGGATCAGACCCGGTCTAACCTGGAAGTGGCGCGGGGCGATCTGGCCGTTGCCGAAGCTCGCCTCCGGCAGATCGAGGACCAGATTGCCAAGATGACGATTGTCGCCCCGTTCGATGGCGTCGTCAGCGAACGTTCGATCAATCCGGGCGAGTTCATCAATCGCCTCGATGAAGTCATCCGCCTGGTGAGCCCGGACAGCATCGAGGTGACCGCGCGGGCGCCACTGAACGCGGTGGCCTTCCTGGAAGCCGGTGTGCAGCTTCCGATCTACAACGACTATCGCCGGGGGCCGGGAACCGTGCGTGCCATCGTGACGTTTGGAGACCCCCAGTCGCATATGTTCGAATTGCGCATCGATGTGCCTGCGGAGCAATGGGTCGTGGGGGAGAGCGTGCGGGTCGATGTACCGACCGAGGCGCCCAAGCAGGCACTGGTGGTGCCCCGCGATGCACTGGTACTGAGACGGGAGGGCGCCTTCGTCTTTCGCGTCGGGCCGGAACAGCGGGCCCAGCGCGTGCCGGTTATGCCGGGCGTGGGAGACGGGGATCTGATCGAGGTCGACGGCGCGCTTGCGGCGGGCGACGTCATCGTGATCCGTGGCGCTGAGCGGCTGATGGAGGGTCAGCCGGTTCAGGTGACCGGGAGTTAGCGGTGGAGGCGAGGTCGATTTTTCGGCGCGGAGACACAACCGCGGCAACGGGCGTCAAAGCAGCTCTGCGTGCACGATGCTTCACTTGACGGCAACGTGCCGTCAAGGTGGGCTACGATGGTCGCGAGAGCGATAGAGATGAAATCGCGGACCGACCAATCGACGACCCTGGGCGAACCGACATCGACATGCTGAGGTTCGCGGAGGAAATCCTGATTCTCGTCCTTGACGAGGAGCGGGGGGATCTGGCCGCCAGCCTGCCCCGCCGCTCACTCGACCTGGCACTCGCGGGGGCGGTGCTGATGGATCTTGCGCTCGAGGACCGCATCGACACGGATATCGAGCGGCTGGTGCTGGTGGACCCCACGCCTGTCAACGACGACATCCTCGATCCAATACTCGCCGAGATCGCCAGCGACGGCCAGTCGCGCGACACGGGTTATTGGCTCGGACGGATCGCCGGGCGTGGAAACCACATACGACGCGCCGCGCTGGCTCGCCTGATCGAGCGGGGTATACTGAGGTCCGAGGCGCACGGGCTCCTGTCCATGGTACCGTCGGTATCGCGATCGCGGCGCTATCCCCCCGTAGACGGGCAGTCGGTCGAAGATGCCAGACTGCGGATCATGCGCGTGCTGTTCAGCGACGATGTCCCGGACCCGCGGGATGTTGCGATGATCGCGCTGGCCAACGCCTGCGGCTTGTTTCGCACGATCCTGTCATCGGAGGAACGGGCGCAGGTTCGGGATCGCATCGATCTTCTGAAGAATCTCGACCTGATCGGCCGCACGATGAGCCTGGCGATCAAGGGACTCGAGGCGCCCGATGAACCACCTCCGGAGCTTAAGCAACCGAAAGACATCCCCGCGGTACCTGGCCTGCCGCTGCTGGGCAACGGCCTGGCCATGCGGAAGGGGCTCGTCCACTTCCTTGCCCGCCAGTACCGCGACCTGGGCCCGATTTTCAGGATACGTGCGCCGGGGCGCCGGTTCGTGTGCATGGCCGGACCGGAAGCGGTCGATTTCCTGGTCGCGCACGGAAAGACCGTCTTCCGGTCGCTCGAGCCGATGGCGAACTTCCACAACCAGATGGATTCCTCACGCTCGATTGTGACGATGGACGGGGTCGATCACGTCACCACGCGGAAGGCCCAGGCCAGGGGATACGCAGTTCGGGCCATGAGGGACCGGTCCCAGGAGGTCGTCGACATCACCCGTGAGCAGATCGACAAGTGGCCCGTGGGGACACCGTTCGAGGCGTTGCCGGCGTTGCAGAGCGTGATCGCCGAGCAGATGGGCCACGTGATGGCGGGCTATTCGCCGCGGGGCTACACGCAGGATCTGTCCACGCTCCTCGGCGGACTGCTCCTTAGCGCCGCGACGCTTCCTCACATTATGAAACTGCCGAGATTCCGCCGCGCCCGCGAACGAGGCCGCGACCTGGCTCAGGGGGTCCTGGCACACAAGCGCAGAGTGGGTTCGCGCAG
>VYEH01000454.1 GCA_009843005.1 Pseudomonadota bacterium
GATTTTTGCGCCCGACGGAATCGAACCACACCGGCCGCAAGCCGATGTCGTGATCGGCAACCCGCCGTTTCTCGGCGGCAAGCTGCTGATCGGCGGGCTGGGCGAGGACTACGTTTCGCGGATGTTCGCGGCGTGGCAGGGCCGCATACCTCGCGAGGCCGATCTCGTCTGCTACTGGTTCGTGAAAGCGGGCGAGCAAGTCGCGGCGGGCGCGACGCAGCGCGTCGGGCTGGTCGCCACGAATTCCATACGCGGCGGCGCGAACCGCAGGGCCTTGCAGGCGGCGACCGACGGACGCCCGATCTTCGATGCCTGGCCGGATGAGCCGTGGGTGATTGACGGTGCGGCGGTGCGGGTGTCGCTGGTCTGCTTCTCCGGTCCGGACGACGCGTACAAGCGGGAGAAGCGCATGGATGGTGAGCCCGCCGACGAAATCCATTCCGACCTTACGGCCAGTCGCGACGGAGCCGGGATTGACCTTACCGGGGCGAAGCGCATTCCGAGGAATATCGGGGTCGCCTTCATGGGCGACACCAAGGGCGGGCCGTTCGACGTTCCTGGCGATCTCGCTCGGGAGTGGCTCCGCCTGCCGGCCAATCCGAACGGGCGGACAAACGCCGATGTGCTCAAGCCCTGGGTCAACGGCATGGACCTGACCCGCCGCCCGGCGGGCAAGTGGATCGTCGATTTCGGTTGGGAAATGACGGAGGCGGATGCCGCGCTCTTCGAGGCGCCCTTCGCGCACGTAAGGGAACATGTCTGGCCGATGCGGCAGCGAAACCGCCGGGAAGCGTATCGCCTGAACTGGTGGCGGCATGTCGAGCCGAGACAGGGCATGTGGCGGGCGCTCGATGGTCTGCCTCGCTTCATCTTGACGCCCCGCGTCGCCAAGCATCGCTTATTCGTATGGTGCGATGCAGGCGTTTGCCCCGATAGCGCGACAATTGTCATCGCCCGCGACGACGATGTGACCTTCGGCATCCTGCACAGCCGGTTTCACGAGGCGTGGTCGCTGCGGCTCGGAACGTGGCTCGGCAAGGGCAACGATCCGCGCTACACGCCGACCACCACCTTCGAGACTTTCCCCTTCCCGGTCGGCCTTTCACCGGACATTTCAGGAGCCGACTATGCCGACGACCCGCGCGGCATCGCCATCGAGGAAGCCGCCCGCCGCCTTGTCGAGCTGCGCGACCGCTGGCTCAACCCGCCCGAATGGGTGGAGTGGGTGGACGAGCCGGTGCCGGGCTATCCGAAGCGCCCGGTCGCGCGCAGCGACACGGCGGCGAAGGAACTTAAGGCCCGCACCCTGACCAATCTCTACAACGCGCGCCCGCAGTGGCTGATCGACGCGCACGCTGCACTCGATTCTGCTGTCGCGGCGGCCTACGGTTGGGACGCGGGGATTTCCGAGCAGAAAGCGCTACGGAATCTGCTGGTGCTGAATGCGGCTGGCGGAAAGTCATGAACCAAACCGTGCTGGGGGCGACGTAGGAATGGGAGTGATCTCGACGCGGGTGCTCGGGCACCGCTCGAACGAAGCCGTCAAGCTGCCGGCGTTGGCAAGCTCCCAATTCCCGGCGCATAACCGAATCGTTGAGAAAGGGTCGCGAGGATTAGTCCGCGACACTGCGGAGCGGTTTGTCATAGAGTTCCGTACCTGCCTCAACCGTTTGGACTCGGACAAGTTAATCTCGATCGGGCAGCAAATGCAGAGCAAGCGGTGCCAAAAACCCCCAACCACCACCGTGGCTTCGACTGACATTTCTGAATATTGGAGCAGAAGATGAGAACGCTTATGTACGTTGTTGCGCTTCTCGCTCTAACGTGCGGAGCGAACGCAGCAGAAAAAGCCAAGAAAGACTTGGAGGACTATCTTGGAAAAATGCAATGCGTTGGCTCGGAAGAGCCTGCGCAATGTTGGATTTGGTGTTTCAATGAGCGCTGTGAGGACGGGACCTATTCATTCTTTCAACCCGGTGATCCGGTCAAGCAATCGGGCTATTGTGGACCAGTGGCGCTCGCTAACTTCCTCTGTAACGATTATAAATTTTGTAGAGAACCACTTTACTTTGCACACTTAGCGCAGCAGATCTTGGGTGGTGGGACGACACTTGAGCAGCTTTGGGAGACCGGCAGTGACGCATTAGTAACGATCTACAAGCTCTGGACAAAAACCGGTAAAGACAAGTTTGAATTGGATCGCCATCCATACAGCATGATCTTCTTCGAGAACGTGATCGAATTTGTCAAGACGTACGATAAAGACCTTAGCGTGGAGGAAAGGCTAAAGAACTTCCTAGAGTACTATCTCGCAAGTGACGCAAGTGATAAATCGATTATTGTAGGGTTGGGTGGTCCTCCAGCAACATCACCGGAACAGGCGCACGCAACAACGATTGTAGATTTCGATAGAAACACTGTAGTGCACAATACTTGGATGCGACAATATACTACGCCGTGGCATGAATTTCATGCACTCTGGAAATCCGCTGGTTACATGGCAATTGTATCGGATTGAACCGATTGAGTTACGAACCCCATTGCCTTCGCGATCCGGCCCGCCGCCTTCTCGGCGGCGGCCTGCAAGGCGCTGTCGTCGAGATGGGCATAGATCGCGGTGGTGGCGAGCCGCCGGTGTCCAAGCAGCTGCCCGACGGTGGGAAGGCCGACGCCGTTCATGATGCCCTGCGAGGCCCATGTGTGGCGGCAGTCATGGATGCGAAGGCGGGGCAACCCGGCCTCCTCCCGGACACGGCACCAGAAGGTATAGAGCCGTCCCGCTGTAAGGTCTTCGGGAAACACGCGCTCCGCCCCTTCCACGCGGGGCAGCGCCGCGAGCAGCTTCGCCGCTTCCGGCCCGAGCCAGATCGTGCGCGGGCCGGTCTTCGAGTCCTCGATGCGCGCGCTCGCGCCGTTCTCGGACAGGGCGGCGATCTCGTCCCATCGCAGATTGACCGCTTCCGAGAGTCGCGCCCCGGTCAGGGCCAGCAGGCGCAGCGCCGCCACCTGCCAGGGGCGGTCCCCGGCGTGCCGGTCCAGCACCGCGCCGAGCCGGGCGATCTCGTCCTTGTCGAGATAGCGGGCGACGGGCTTCTTCGGGTTTACCGCGATATTGGCGCAGGCGTCGGGGACATGCTCGCCGATCTCGCCCCATTGCCGCGCGGTCTTGAGCATGGCGCGCAGGATGTCGAACGCCCGGTTGGCCGCGCCGGGCCGTTCCGCGCTCGCCGCGTCGAACCACGACGAGACCCGCGCATGGTCGATGGTGTCGAGCCTGAGCCGCCCGAAGGCGGGCAGGAGCCGTCCGCGCATGTAGATGTCGAAGGTTTCTAGCGACGACGGCTTCCACACGTCCTTGCGGCGCTCCCGGTAGCGCGCGGCGAAGTCGCGGAACACCGGGGCCTTCACCTTGGGTGCCGGTGCCGCATCCTCGCCCGCCCAGATACGGGCGAGGACGGCAGCGGCCTCCGTGCGCGCGTCCGCGAGGCTCA
>VYEH01000429.1 GCA_009843005.1 Pseudomonadota bacterium
ATCTGCGCGCTTGTGAACGCGCTGATACGGCGTTATAAGGTTGATGGAGCACTAGGACGCGGCGGGAGTGAATTTCACCACAATCCTGGAGGAAGTCCGGACGATCGCCCGGGCGGCGGGCGACGCGATCATGTCGGTCTACGCGCGCGACTTCAGCGTGGAACTGAAGGCCGATCGATCGCCGGTCACCGAAGCGGACCGCGCCGCTGACGCCATCATCTGCTCCAGGCTCGCGCAACTGCGTCCCATACTGCCGGTCCTGTCCGAAGAGTCCGCGATCACGCCCTGGGCGCAGCGGCGGCAGTGGCATCGATACTGGCTGGTGGACCCTCTGGACGGCACGAAGGAATTCGTCAGGAAAAACGACGAATTCACCGTCAATATCGCACTCGTGGAGGACCACCGGCCCGTGCTCGGCGTGGTGCTGGCGCCCGCGCTGAACCTGGAGTTCTCGGGGGCGATAGGCGAGGGCGCCTGGCGCCGGGAAGCCGACGGACCGCTGATGCCGGCGCGCGTCACCGCAACCGCGCACGGCTCCGCAGCTCAGCCGGTTTCGCTTCACGTCATGGGCAGCCGAAGCCACCCCGGCCCCGGACTATCAGCTTTCCTTGCGCGGCTCGGCCCATACGAAATGAAACCCATGGGCAGTTCGCTCAAGATCTGCATGGTCGCCGACGGCCGGGCCGACATCTACCCCCGTCTTGGGCCCACCTCGGAATGGGACACCGCGGCTGCACAGGCTATCCTGGAGAGTGCCGGTGGGGGTATGATTGACTTTGCGGGCCAGCCGCTCAGGTACAACACGAAGGATCGCCTTTTGAACCCTCATTTCCTGGCGGTCGGTGACCTCGGGCGGGACTGGCTCAGCGCGGTGCAGAATAGTTGAGTAGTGACGGACAAAATAGAAACTGACGCATTCAAGAACGTGGCGCGACTCAAGGAGTTGCGAGTAGAGCATCAGGACCTGGACCAGGCAATCTCCCGGTTGGCGGAAAATCCCTATGTCGACCAAATCATGTTGCGGCGCCTGAAGAAGCGCAAGCTCATGATCAAGGACATGATCACGCACCTGGAGAGTTCCCGGATTCCGGACCTGAACGCCTAGTCGCGGCCAGGTCGGGCCACGAGGCTTCGCTGCCGTTGCGGCGGAGCCGTTCACATTGATACTTCGGCTGTACGCTCCGGTGCGAGCCATCCGCGCCGGTGTTCGCGCGTTTAGCCGCACCGGCCACCGTTGCAGGTTAGAATCGCCGCGTGAATCTGATTGCCGACATTGGCGCCACGCAGTCGCGATGCGCCGTGATCGATGGCCACGGCCGAATACAGGCAGCCGAAGTCTTCCAGAATCGCAATTTCGGCAGCCTCCAGGACCTCCTGCAAGGTTATCTGAATAAGTGCCCTGACCGCCCCGATTCCGCCGCCCTGGCTGTCGCCGCGCCCATAATCGAAGACGAAGTGCGCATGCCGAACCTCGGCTGGCGATTCTCACAGGGATCGCTCATGGGCGAACTCGACCTGCGGGAACTGGTCGTGGTGAACGACTTCGCAGCCGTGGCCTGGGGCCTGCCGGCGCTGACCGCCGCCGACCTGCACAAGGTGGGCGGCGGCGCGGCAGTGGCTGGAACCGCAATGGCGACGCTGGGTCCGGGGTCCGGCCTGGGGGTGGCCACCGTGGCGCCCTGCGGTGACCAATGGGCGGTGGTCGAGGGCGAGGGCGGCAACATCACCTTTTCCGGCGTCACCCCCGAACAGCAGGCGGTGACCGACCATATCCGGGCACAAGACGGTCACTGCTCGGCAGAAAGCCTTCTGTCCGGGCCTGGCCTGGTCAATATATACATGGCGCTGGCAGCCTTGCAGGGCCGAAACCCCGACCGACCCAGTCCGGCACAGGTCAGCCGGGCCGCGGCGTACGGCGAAGCGCTGGCCGGGGAGGCGCGGGACATGTTCTTCGAGGTCCTGGGTACGGTGGCGGGCAACCTGGCGCTGACCGCCGGCACAAGGGGCGGAGTGTTCATCGCCGGCGGCATCGTGCCCCGGCTGCTGGAGCCGCTGGAACGGTCACGCTTTCGGGAATGCTTTGAAGCAAAAGGGCGCTATCGTTACTACCTGGAAGCCATCCCCACCTACGTGATCACGGAACCCTATCCCGCCTTTCGGGGGCTGCGGAGGCTTCTGGGATACGGTTGAGCGTGGGCTCAGGAACGGCCCGGTACGCCTCACCATACTGGTCGACAGCCGTTCAGGTTGCCGCCTGACGTTGCGGCACAGGGGAGATTGCATCGCCCTCGGCGACATCGATCCCGACCGTCCTGCCGAAGACCCGGCCGAGATAGACGCCCGCAGCGGCCCAGACTGCTGCGATACCCGCGCCGATAGCGGCCATGGCCGCGATGCCGAGTCCGAGTCCATCGGTCAGGCCGGCGAAGGCGATGCTGCTTGCCGCGTCACCGCCACGATAGACCGCCACGTCGATCACCGGTTTCGCCTTGAACCGCGTCTCGCGGTCGACGTTCGTGAACAGCATCTCGCGTGCAGGACGCGTGATGCCGTAGTTGCCACCTTGCCGAGCGACCTGAAGTGCCAGCAGGACCGTCAGAATCGGTGCGAAAGCGAGAATCAGCAGTCCCGCGCAGATGAACACCGGCACGAGCGCGAGCGTCGTCGGCATGCCGAATCGAGTGACGATTCGGCTGGTCGCGAAGAGACCGAGCCCGAAGGTCAGCAGGTTCACGACAAAGGCCAGGCCTGCGAGGATTTCGGTTCGCTCCTCGCGGGTGAAATCCCTGAGCAGATCCGTTTGCTGGAAGTAGACGAACGAGCCGATCGTCGTGTAGAGCAGGATGAACGCGCCGATCGCGAGCAGGTAGGGATTCGTGAAGAAGGTCTTGAAACCAGCAAGCGGATTGCCGCCGATCTTTGCGGCGCTGAGATCTGCGGCGACATCCTCGTTGTGCAGGTCGACGCGCTTCAGACGCTGCAGGTAGAGCACAACCGGAATCGCGATCAGAAGCATCCCGGAAGCCAGGAGCATGAGGTTGTCCGTCCCGATCTCGGAGACAACCTGGTTCGCAACCAGCGGTCCCGCTGCGGCGCCCGCGCTTGCGCCGGCAGCGATGAACGCGAACACGCGACGCGACTGCTCCTTGCTGAACGTGTCGGCCATGAAGCTCCAGAAGACCGAGACGTGAAACAGGCTGAAGAGGCTGACCCACAGGTAGAAGCTCTTGTCGAGCAAGATGCTGCTGGTGACCGGACCTCGGGTCACTGTCTCCAGAAAAGTCGCCAGACCACCTTCGAGAGGTACGCCGTCGGTGACGAAACCCGAGCCGAAATAGAACATGCAGAACGTTACGGCGAAGAAAATGTAGACGGCGGGCACCAGCAGCCTGAAACGCACGTGCGAACAGGCGAGCCCGTACAGTGCAACGACTGCCGAGCTCAGCACCAGTTGAATGAAACAGAGAACGCTGAACTCGGTGT
>VYEH01000029.1 GCA_009843005.1 Pseudomonadota bacterium
ACCGGGAACCGTAGATGACCAGGTGGCCAAGTTCCGCCAATCGCGGCCCGAATGCTCCGGACACTTCGCCCGTGCCGATCAACGCGATCGTTTCGCCGCGGCCGGCGAGCGGCAGTGCGGCCGAAATCAGCAGTACTGACAAGATGAGACTGCGAAAAACGCCGATTGGATTAGCGGCCATCGGATTCTCCCTGGAAGCGCCGTTGGATGGTGACTTGGGCTGATCGGGACAGTCAGCCGCGGTTATCGCTCCAGGTATTGAAGCTTTTCTTCGACATCCTCCCACTCTTCGGCATCTTCGGGCGGGTCGCCCGCCTCGGTGATAACCGGCCAGTTCTGCGACAGTTCGGCGTTCAATTCCAGGAAATGTTCCTGACCCTCCGGTATGTCATCTTCCGAGCAGATGGCCTCCACCGGGCATTCCGGCTCGCACAGCGTGCAGTCGATACACTCCTCGGGATCGATGACGAGCATATTCGGACCCTCGTGGAAACAGTCCACCGGACACACCTCCACGCAGTCCGTGTACTTGCACTTGATGCAGCTCTCGGTGACGACATAAGTCATGATGCTTTTCCTCGCTGGAAATTTCCCTGGCCCCGGGCGGGGTATTGTAGCCGCAAGCGCCCAACGCGCATAGCACGCGAGGCCGGATGGAATTTCTGGCCGAAATGGCGGGAAAAGCGCGTTGCGCGGATGAGTCGTACGGGTTCGCGACCGTATTTCATACCTCCGCCCCGCTTGTCAGATCTTGCTTTCCCGATCCCGCCAGTAGGGTTCCCTCAGCAGGTTCTTCCTGATCTTGCCCACGGCCGGGCGGGGTAGGGCGTCGACAAAGCAGCCCAGGCGCGGGCGTTTGTGGCGGGGAATGCGTCGGGTGCAGTGGTCGATCAGTTCGTCGTCGGTGGCGGTGCGCCCGTCGGCCAGCACCACGTGGGCGGCGGGAACTTCTCCCCAATGGTCGTCCGGGATGCCGAATACGGCGCACTCCGCGACGGATGGATGCCCATACAGGGCGTTCTCGATCTCGGCGGGATATATATTCTCTCCCCCGGACACGAGCATGTCCTTGGAGCGGTCCACCAGTGTCAGGAAGCCGTCGTCGTCGAGGAATCCCAGATCTCCGGTCCAAAGCCAGCCGTCGGCCCGGGGGAACGCCGCTTGAGTCTGCTCAGCATCGCCAAAATAGCCATCGAATAGTTGGTCGCCCCGGGTAACGATTTCGCCGACATGGCCGGCGGCGACCGGGCGTCCGTCCGGGCCGACGACTTCCAGCTCCACGTTGAAAGCCGGGCGGCCCACCGTGCCGAGCCTGGCGCTGCCGTGTTCGGGACGGCGGACGGTCAGGGGACAGGTCTCGGACTGGCCGTAGTTTTCCGTGAACGCCACGTGCGGAAGCGCCGCCTGGACCCGTTCCAGCAGCGCCCTGCCCATGGGGGCTCCGGCGTAACCGATGTTCCTCAGGGTGCGCAGCCGTTCCGCGGAGAAGGCCGGGTGGGAAACCAGGTCGTTGAGTTGGCTGGGCACGAAGAATGCTGCGGTTATGCCCTCCTGCTCGGTGAGATCCATGAACAGGGCCGAGTCCCAGGTGGGCAGGGTGACGACGGTGGCGCCGAGCATGACCGCCGGAGCAAACCAGACGAATAGTCCGGCGCAGTGGAACATCGGCGTTGTTGCGGCGACGATGTCGGACTCGCCAAGCCCGAAGTCCACGGCTGCGGCGTAAGCGGTGGCAGCTCTTGCCTTGTGCGACACCAGGACCGCCTTGGGGAATCCTGTGGTACCGCCGGTAAAGGTGATACCCAGGGGATCCGTTTCAAATACTTCCACGGTCGGCGGCGTGTCCGGCGCTCCAGACATTAAATCGTCCAGCGGCATGGAATCGCTCGGCCGGTCACCGTTCTCTGCGGCCCCATCGCTCCCGTTGAGCAGAATTTCGTGCCGGAGATTCGGCAACCTACGCGACGCGTGCCTGACCGTACGCGTGGACCGGGGCTCGAGGAGAAGCGCCTCCGCGCCTATCTTGTCCAGCATGTACCGTAGGTCTTCTGCCGTACTGCGCAACGAGACGTGGGCCAGCAGAACGCCCGCCCGCGCCGCGCCAAAATAGGCGACGGCGTATTCGGGCCGGTTGCTCGCCATGATGGCGATGGTGCTGCCCTTGGTCAGACCCAGGTTCGCCAGTGCATGAGCGAATCGATTGGCTTCGGCGTCCAGTTCCCGGTAGGAGAGCCTGCGGTCGCCGTCGGTTACCGCCGTGCGTTCGGGCGCGCGCCGTGCGGAGAGCCGCAGGAATTCACCCGTCAGCATGGTTCCGTTCGCTCGTTGTGGCGCCGTCCGTACCGTGCCCGTTCGCAGCCATGTGAGCCGGCAGGCACCGCAACAGATCGCTCAGCGAGTCACAGACCGTCTGGTCGGTGGTATCGACCGTGGCATGGGCTTGCGAGTAGTACGGCTGGCGTTCGTCCAACAGCCGCCGCAGGTCGGACATGGCGTCGGGTCTGTTCCGCATGGGGCGCGTATCGCCCTGCGCGACCACCCGGGCCATGTATTGCGCAGGCTCGGTCCGCAGCCACACTACGAAGCATGCGGTGAGCAGGGTGTTGAGCAGTTTCGGTTCCGAGACGATGCTGCCGCCGGTTTCGATCACGCAGCCCTCGTGCCGGTTCAGGGTTTCGTACAGCGCCTGCCCTTCGAGGCGCCGGTAGCCTGTCTCACCGGACAGCGCAAAGACTTCCGCGACGCTCATTCCCGCGAGCCCCTCCACGACGCCGACCAGACCGATGAAGGGAAGACCCAGCCGTTCGGCGAGGAGAGCGCCCAGCGTGCTCTTGCCGGCGCCGCGCAGACCGACCAGCGCGACCCGGCGTTTCGTTTCCGGCGCGAGAGTGAACCGTTCGTGCAGCAACTGCAACGCCTGTTTCTGCTCGTCCGCCGGAAGGGCGCGGACGAATTCCACCACGAGGCTCTCTTCCGGAGTCCGGCTCGCGGCAGACTCCAGCAGGTCGGCGATTTCGGTTTCCAGCGCCGCGGCGATCCGATCCAGGAGCCGCACCGATATGTTGCCGCGCCCGGTCTCGAGATCGGCCAGGTGGCGCTCTGAAATCCGGGCGTGCGTGGCCAGGGCACGGCGCGTCATGGCGAGGTTCGAACGCAACGAACGCACGCGCAGCCCGAGTCGCTCCAACAGTATGTCCGTATCGCGCGCCGGCGCCGTACTCGTCGTCATCGAGCGCCCCGAATCAAGGGATGGTGGATGAAGTATATGTCGCGCATCCTTGGCTAAATTAACCAATTTTGTATGTTATCATGCAGCTTATCGAGCCGATAAAGCAAATTAGTGCATTATAATTCATCTCATGGCCAGTCTTGAACCCGCACAACTGGATTTTCGGACTCATCCCGACCGTTACCGGCACTGGTCGATTTCCACCGACGGCGCGATCGCCCGCCTTGAAATGAATGTGGACGAGGCGGCGCCCCAGTTCGGCGACTACGAACTGAAATTGAATTCCTACGATATCGGTGTCGATATCGAACTCTACGATGCCGTGCAGCGCCTGCGGTTCGAACATCCCGAAGTTCGCGCCGTGATATTGACTTCCGGCAAGATTGGTATGTTCTGCGCCGGGGCCAACATTCGGATGCTGGGAACCGCGAGTCATTCCCACAAGGTGAATTTCTGCAAGTTCACCAACGAGACGCGCAACTCGCTGGAGGATGCCAGCGAGCACTCCGGGCAGATCTACCTGTCGGCGCTGAACGGACCGGCGGCCGGAGGCGGTTACGAACTGGCGCTGGCCACCGACCACATCATCCTGATCGACGACGGCAACGCGGCGGTCTCCCTGCCGGAAGTCCCGTTGCTCGCCGTCCTGCCCGGCACCGGAGGGCTGACACGGGTGGTCGACAAGCGCGGCGTGCGCCGCGACCTGGCCGACGTTTTCTGCACCGTGGAGGAGGGCATCAAGGGACAGCGGGCCGTGGACTGGCGGTTGGTGGACGAAATCGCGCCCCGCTCGAAATTCGAGCAACGGGTGGAAGAGCGGGCCCTGCAACTGGCGGAGAAGTCCGACCGCCCGACGGATGAACCGGGCGTCGCGCTCACCCGGCTTGAGAAGACTGTCTCCGGCTCGCAGGTGCAATACCCGCACCTGACCATGGACCTGGATCCTCAGGGGCTGACGGCGACTCTGACCCTTCAAGCGCCCACTGAGACTTGCGCCGACGCCGGGGAGGCCCGGCGACAGGGCGCCGCTTTCTGGCCGCTGGCTCTGATGCGCGCCCTGGACGACGCCCTGCTGCACCTGCGGTTCAACGAACCTGTGCTGGGTACGCTGATCGTCAAGACGCGAGGCGACGGCCAACGGGTGGCGGCCTACGACACGCTGTTGCAGGAACACGCCTCGGATTGGTTCATCCGCGAAGTGCTGCTGTTCGCCCAGCGAGTCTTCAAGCGCCTGGATATCACTTCGCGCACCAGCTTTGCCTTCGTCGAGCCGGGAAGCTGCTTCACCGGACTCCTGGCCGAATTGCTGTTCGCAGTGGATCGCACCTACATGCTGGACGGCTGCCTGGAGGACGACCCGAATCCGGCGCCCACCATCACGTTGTCGAAGCTGAATTTCGGGTACCTGAAGATGGCCAACGGGCTGTCGCGGCTGCAGACGCGCTTCCTGGGAGAGCCCGAGAGCGTCGAACGCGCCGAACAGCTCATCAGAGAGCCGCTGGAAGGCCTGGACGCGCTGGACGCGGGCCTGGTGACGTTTGCGCCGGACGACATCGACTGGGAAGACGAGATTCGCCTCCTGCTGGAGGAACGGGCGAGTTTCTCGCCCGATGCGCTTACCGGTATGGAAGCCAATCTGCGCTTCGCGGGTCCCGAAACCATTGAGTCGAAGATCTTCGGCCGCCTGAGCGCGTGGCAGAACTGGATATTCCAGCGACCCAACGCGGTGGGCGATGAGGGTGCGTTGAAGCTCTACGGCACCGGCCGCAGAGCGAAATACGATCGAAAGCGAGTTTAACCATGGGCACACAAGTCAACTACGATTCACTGATTCCCAACAACGTGGGCCTGGCGGCCGATGCGAAGCTGCGCCGCGCCATGGAGCGGTGGTACCCGAAGTACCTGGATTGGTGGACGAGCATGGGCCCTGACGGTTTCCAGCAATACGAGGTCTACCTGCGCACCGCCATCAGCGTCGATCCGGAGGGTTGGGCCCGGTTCGGATTCGTGAAGATGCCCGACTACCGCTGGGGCGTGCTGCTGGCGCCGCAGGAGGAGGGACGCACCATCGGCTTCGGGCAGCACAAGGGCGAACCTGTCTGGCAGGAGATCCCGGGCGAATACCGGGCGATGCTGCGCAGGCTCGTCGTCATCCAGGGCGATACCGAACCGGCGTCGGTGGAGCAGCAACGATTTCTGGGGCAAACCGCGCCGTCGCTCTACGACATGCGCAACGTCTTTCAGGTCAACGTGGAAGAAGGCCGGCACCTCTGGGCGATGGTCTACCTGCTGCAGAAATACTTTGGCCGTGACGGCCGCGAGGAAGCCGAGGCATTGCTGCAGCGCCGCTCCGGGGACGAGGACAGGCCGAGGATTCTGGGGGCGTTCAACGAGGAGACCCCCGACTGGGTGTCGTTTTTCATGTTCACCACGTTCACCGACCGGGACGGCAAGTTCCAGCTCGAGGCGCTGGCCCAGTCGGGCTTCGATCCGCTGGCGAGAACCTGCCGGTTCATGCTCACCGAGGAAGGCCACCACATGTTCGTCGGCCGCACCGGAGTGGAGCGTATCGTGCAACGGACCTGCCAGGTCATGAACGAGCAGGGCATCGATGACCCGTACGATATCGAGGGAGCGCGAAGACACGGCGTCGTGGATCTGCCGACCATACAAAAGAAGATCAATTTCCACGTTGCCGTCACCCTGGACCTGTTCGGCGCGGAAATCTCCACGAATGCCGCCAATGCCTTCAACGCCAGCCTCAAGGGACGGTTTCGGGAAAACCGCATCGACGACGACCACCTGTTGACCAACGAGACCTATCCCGTGGAACAGGTCGTCGACGGCCGGGTCCAGGCTCGCGACGTGCCCGCGTTGAGCGCGATCAACGCGCGCCTCTCCGACGACTTCATCGCCGACTGCAACAACGTGCTGAAGCGCTGGAACCGGGCGCTCGAGGCGCACGACATCGACTTCCGGCTAAGCCTGCCTCACCGTGCTTTCAATCGTGCCGTGGGCGAGTTCGCGGAGGTCCACGCGACACCGCAGGGCGAACTCATCTCCGAAACCGAGTGGGCGGAACGGCAGGCCGAATGGATGCCCAGCGAAGCCGACATGAGCTACATCCTGTCGCTGATGGAGCCTTGCACGGAACCCGGGAAATTCGCCGGCTGGATCGCCCCGCCCCGGGCCGGGATCAACGGCATGCCCGGCGACTTCGAGTACGTGAAGCTGGCGGCCTAGAACAACGAGCCTCCAACAAAGAGCCTGGGGCGTAGAGTCTGAACCGAAGAGTCTGTAACCATGAGCCTTGAATCTTTTGAACGCCTGGTCACAACCGTCGCCGGGCACATCGCGGGATCGGCGCTGGACGACGGGCTCCAGCAGGAGTTGGCAACCGCCTTCCCGCCGGATGGCGAAACGTTCGGGTCGCTCGCCGCGCTCTGCGAGCAGGGAGTGCGCGAGGGCTGGCTGGCCGACCGGGAGCACGGCGGCATCAAGTTCGGCCGAGTCATCAGGCCGGGACCGGAGACGGCCGGTTTCTCGGTGGACGTGGTGGAGATGGACGACATCGTGGGGCCCCACCATCGTCACCCCAACGGCGAGATCGACATGATCATCCCACAAGATCCGGAAGCCGAATTCGACGGCCACGGCCGCGGCTGGCTGGTCTACGGGCCGGATTCGGCGCACTTCCCAACGGTGACGGGCGGGCGGGCCATCGTGCTCTACCTGCTGCCCGAAGGCGCCATCGAATTCACCCCGCCGGCGATCTGAGAGGACGGGACGGGCAAATGACATCGCCAACCTCGCTACCGCCCGGAGTCACCGCCGCCGTCCTGCGGGTCAATGGCGAAGACTACCCCGTGGTATTTCCCACGCACCACACGCTGCTGGAGGTCCTGAGGGAAAAATGCGGGCTGACGGGCACCAAGCACGGCTGCGAACTGGGCGAGTGCGGCGCCTGTGCCGTGCGGGTTGACGGCGAAGCCGTTCTTTCCTGCCTGAAGCTGGCGGTCGAGGCGCAGGGATGTGCGGTGCAGACCGTGGAGGGACTGCAGAACGACAACGAACTTCATCCCCTGCAACGGACGTTCGCGGATTTCGGCGCAGCGCAATGCGGCTATTGCACGCCGGGCATCCTCATGGTGGCAAGCGCGCTGCTGGATCGAAACGATGACCCCGACGACGCCGAAATTTTCGAAGCGCTGTCCGGAAACCTGTGCCGGTGCACCGGATACCACCGGATCGTCACGGCGGTGCGCTGGGCGGGCGCGATGGCGAGGGGCGATGACTGGAGGCCGCCCGAAGAGGACTTCCATGGCGCCGACTCGCAGGCTCCATTGGCGGAACGCAGCGGGTGAGGGATGGTCGCTAACCCGAAAGTGGCGGCCCTCGGCCGGGGTCTTGAGTCCGAGGAGGAATATCGCCTCATCGGCACCGCCTTTCGGCGCGTGGACGGCCGCGCCAAGGTCACCGGTCAGACCCAGTTCGCCGACGACCTCAATTTTCCGCGCATGGCCTACGTCAAGCTGGTGCGCAGCACGGTTCCGCACGCGCGCATCAGGAACATCGACCTCTCGGCGGCATTGGCCATGGATGGCGTGCTCGGCACGCTGGTGGGTACGGAACTGCCGGACAAGTTCGGCATCCTGCCGGTTTCCGAAGACGAACATGCGTTGGCCGTGGACACCGTGCGCTTCGTCGGCGATCCCGTGGCGGCCGTCGCCGCCGTCTCCGAAGACATCGCCCACGAAGCCGCGCTGGCGGTGAAGGTGGAGTACGAACTCCTGCCCACGATCTCGAGTTTCGACGAGGCGCTCAAGACACCCGAACCGCAAATGCACGACTATGCGGACGACGGCAACATTCACAAGAAGGTGTCGCTGAAGTTCGGCGACGTGGAGGAGGGTTTCGAAGAAGCGGATGTGATCCTCGAGGACACCTGTTACTTCGAGGGCAACACCCACCTGGCCATGGAACAGCACAGCGCTGTGGGCGTTCCCGAAGACGAAGGCCGGGTCACGGTGTATTCGTCCACGCAGACGCCGCATTACGTGCACCGGGCGTTGACCAAGGTTTTGGGGCTGCCGGCGTCGCGCATACGCGTGGTGGCCTGTTCCAACGGCGGTGGATTCGGTGGCAAGAGCGACCCCTTCAACCACGAGATGGTGGTCGCCAAGCTCGCGCTCAAGCTCGGGCGTCCCTGCAAGGTGACGCTCACGCGCGAAGAAGTTTTCTACTGCCATCGCGGCCGTCATCCGGTGCTCATGCACTTGCGGACGGGCTTCACGAAGGATGGTTCGATCACCTCGCAGCATCTGCGAACCGCGCTGGACGGCGGCGCTTTCGGGAGCTACGGCGTGGCCAGCACGTACTACACCGGCGCGCTCCAGACCACCACGTACAGGATTCCCAACTACTGGTTCGAGGGCGCACGGGCGTTCACCAACAAGCCGCCCTGCGGGCCGAAGCGCGGTCACGGCACCCCGCAGCCCCGGTTCGCCTTCGAGGTGCACCTGGACAAGGCCGCTCACCACCTGGGCATCGATCCCGCCGAGTTGCGGCTCAGGAACCTGCAGCCGCCCGACTCGGTGACGGCGAACTGGTTGCGCATCGGCTCGATCGAACTCGGCGAGTGCATCGAGGCCGTGGTGCGAGGCAGCGTCTGGAAGGAACGGTACGGCAAGCTGCCCGAAGGCCGGGGCCTGGGACTTGCCTGCGGCGCGTACCTGTGCGGCGCCGGACTGCCGATCTACTGGAACCACATGCCCCAGTCGGGCGTGCAGATCAAGCTGGACCGCAGCGGATGCGTGGCCGTGTTCTGCGGCGAGACCGAGATCGGCCAGGGATCGGACTCGGTTCTTGCGGCCATCGTTGCCGAGGTTCTCGGAATCGAGTTGGAGGACATCCGGCTCTGCGTCGGCGACACCGATCTGACGCCGGTCGATCTGGGAAGCTATTCCTCGCGAGTCACCATGATGGTTGGCCACGCCGCCATGCAGGCCGCAGAGCGTGCAAGAGACACCATCGCCAGGGCTGTCGCGGCGCAATTGGAGGTCCCGGAGACGGAGCTGGTGTTTGCGGACCGACGCGTCTTTCCCGCCGGCGATCCGGACAGCGGAATCGATTTCAGCGCCGCCGTGGTGGCGGCCGAGGCCCGCTTCGGCACCCTCGGCACTACCGGGTCCTACATACCGCCGCGCGCGCCGGGGCGCTACCGTGGCGCCGGCGTGGGGCCGTCACCCACGTATTCCTACTCCGCTGCGGTGGTCGAGGTGGAAGTGGATCCGCAAACCGGCGTCTACGACTGCAGGCACGTCTGGATGGCGCACGATATCGGCCAGGCCATTAACCCTGTGCTTGCCCTGGGCCAGATCGAGGGCAGCATCTACATGGGCCTCGGCGAGGCGATGATGGAGGAACAGGTGTTCCGGCGCCTGCCCAGGCGCCTGTCCTCGGCGCTGGTCCACAAGATGCCCTCGCTGCTGGAGTACAAGAGTCCCGGCTTCCACGACATGCCGCGAATGACCAGTTACATGATCGAATCCAGGGATGAGCGCGCGCCGATGGGCGCCAAGGAAGTCGGCCAGGGCCCGCTGCTGCCGATCATGCCGGCGGTGGCCAACGCCATCTTCGATGCGGTCGGCGTGCGTGTCGACCAGGTGCCGGCGACTCCGGAGCTGATTCTCAAGGCCCTGGAAGCCAGGGCCAGGGGGCGGCCGGCTCGAGTCGGTCCCACCCGGTTCCCCAAGGTCGACTATGGCGCCCCGGTCGAAGTGCCGACCCCGGAGCAGGGCGGCGACGGCCGTGCGAAACACGATCCCAAACACCGCGGATTGCGATCCGCCTCCGGCACCATGAAGGATCGCGAAGACGCCCTGAAGGAGCGGCGCAGTGCTACGCTTACCACCGCTTGAATTCAACGCGCCCACAAAGTTGAGCGAGGCGGTTGCCGCCTGTTCGAACGGCGGTGCGCGATTGGTGGCCGGCGGCACGGATCTGTGGCCCAACATGAAGCGCCGCCATCAGCAGGCCGAGGCCGTCGTCAGCCTGATGTCCATCGATGAGTTGCGCCGGATCGAGCAGACGGCGCGCGGGCTGACCATCGGCTCGACGGTCACCCTGACCGGCGTGCTTCGAAACCCGGCGGTCCGCGACCGCTACCCGGGATTCGCCCGCGCCGTGGCGGCCATCTCCTCTCCGCCCCTGCGCAACATGGGCACGCTCGGGGGCAATCTCTGCGTGGATACCCGCTGCACCTATTACAATCAGACCGAGGAATGGCGCCGCTCCATCGACTACTGCATGAAGGAGCAGGGCACGATCTGCTGGGTCGCCACCAACTCGCCGCGCTGCTGGGCCCACTCCGCCAGCGACGCCGCCCCCATGCTTTGCGCATTGGGCGCCAGAGTCAAACTGGTTTCGGCAGCCGGCGAACGTGAGATCCCCCTCGCCGATTTCTACCGCGACGACGGCATCGAGTACCTCGGCATGCGTCCCGGTGAAATTCTCACCGAGGTATTCGTCCCGAACGATGCCGACTCCGAACATTGCCGGTCGGCATTCTGGAAGCTTCGCCGCCGGGGTTCGATCGACTTTTCGGTCCTGTCGGTGGCCGTTTCGCTATGTATGGCCGGGAGCAACACGGGCAGCCGCGCCGCCGTCTGCCTCGGGGCCGTGGGTTCGAGCCCCGTGGCCGTAAATGCCGCAGGGGAACTGCTGGTCGGCAAGACCATCGATGAGGATCTGATTTCGGCCGTGGCCCACCAGGCCCGCAAGGACGCCACGCCCATGAGCAACACCGACTTCGTGCCGGCCTGGCGGGGCAAGATGGCAGAGCACTATACCCATGCTGCGCTCTGTGAAGCCGCGGGACTCCCGGTGCGCCGCCAGGCGCCGAAACACGGGTTGACGGTGGTCTGAGTCGGGGTTGCCCCTGCGCCGAACCGGCCTCATGCCTCCGAATTGTGGACGGGCAGGGCCTTGAGAAGTCGCTTCGGCGGAGGAATCGCCTGGATTTGTCCATCCCGCCCTTTCGCAACCACCCGAATCTCGTGGCCTTCGGCGCAACGTCTGCCGTCGACGCTGACGAGATGGTCTACACGCAGCGTCTTTCTCCGCCAGAAAGCGACGTGGCTTGCAAGCGTGACAGTGTCTCCAAAACGAATGGGACTCAGGAACCGGCTGCCGGCTTCCACCAGGGGCAGTCCCAGGAGTCCCAGTTCCTTCCTGAGGAATCCGTAGGGTACGCCGGCCGCGTCCAGAAGATGGCGCGTACCGATGTCGAACCACCTGAAGTAGTTGGGATAAAACACGATCGCAGCCTGCGCGGTATCGCCCCATTCCACTGGAATCTCGATGTCATTCTTCATGGCTGGTCTCATGTCACAGTCTGTCCTGCCCAATTCACCCGCAACGGCCCCGACGGCGTCAAGGCGCCGCGGCGGCGCACGCGGGCAAGTCCGCCCGCACCCCACCGCGCGACCGGATGGGATGGAGTGAAATCGGCGGGCTGAAGTCGGGAGTACCGGGAGTAACGGAGCAAGAGATGAGCGTTGTCAGCGTAGAGACAAGGGATAATCTGGCCATCGTGACCATCGACAATCCGCCGGTGAACGCGTTGTCGCAGGCCGTGCGCGCCGGGATCGTCAGCGCGCTGGACGAGGCCGAGAGTGCGGGCGTGGAGGCTGTAGTCCTGCGCTGCGCGGGCCGGACCTTCGTCGCCGGTGCGGATATCAGCGAATTCGGCAAGCCTCTCAAGCCGCCCTGGCTCCCCGAGGTCATCGCCCGCATCGAGGCCTGCGGCCGACCGGTCGTGGCCGCGCTCCATGGCACGACGCTCGGTGGGGGGTTGGAACTCGCGCTGGGTTGCCATTATCGAATCGCCGTGCCGGCCGCTCGTGTCGGGTTCCCGGAGGTCCACCTCGGACTGATTCCTGGCGCAGGAGGCACCCAACGGCTGCCGCGACTGGTAGGTGCGGAACGAGCCCTGGACATGATGATTTCCGGCAAGCCGGTGAATGCCGTGGAGGCGGCCGGGATGGGCATCGTCGATCGGCTCGCCGAGGGCGGAAACCTCCTCGACGAAGCCACGACCTTCGCGCGGGATTTGGTTGCAAGTGGCGAGCCTCCACGGCTTATTCGGGATCTGTCCGTGGAACCGGTGGATCCGGAATTCTTCACTGAGTACCGCAAGCGCATCGGCCGCAGGACACGCGGGCTCATGTCGCCGGAACGGATCGTGCGCTGCGTCGAAGCGTCGCTGCACGTGCCGATCGACCAGGCGCTCAAGGAGGAACGAGAGCACTTCTTCGAGTGCATGGCGTCGCCGCAGTCGAGCGCGTTGCGGCATCTGTTCTTCGCCGAGCGCCAGGCGGTGAAGCCGCCACCCGGCGTGAGCACGGGCGGCGAGGCCCCCGAGATACGGCGCATCGCTGTCATCGGCGCCGGCACCATGGGCTCCGGAATCGCCTATAGCTGCCTTGGAGCGGGATTCGAAGTCACTGTGCTGGACAATGACGACGCCGGGCTTGCCCGGGGACGCAAAACCATCGAAGGCCTTTACAAAGGCGGTGTCGCGCGCGGCAAGGTCAGTCGGGAGAAGGCGGAAGATGGGATCGGCCGGTTGACTGTGTCTCAGGACTACGCGGCCGTGGCGGAGGCTGATCTGGTGATCGAGGCGGTCTTCGAAAGCATGGCAGTGAAGCGGGAAGTCTTCGCCCGGCTGGACCGGGTGTGCGGCCCGGATACGATCCTGGCGACCAACACATCGACCCTGGACGTGGACCGCATCGCGTCCGCCACGGACCGGCGCGGCAAGGTCATCGGAACGCACTTCTTCAGCCCGGCCCACATCATGCGTCTCGTGGAAATCGTGCGAGGAGCGGAGACCGAGGATTCGGTGATTGTCGCCGGACTCGCGCTGTCAAAACGCCTGCGCAAGGTCGGCGTTGTGGTTGGAAACTGTTTCGGCTTTGTGGGTAACCGGATGCTCTACGGGTACGGGCGGGAGAGTCAGTTGCTGCTGCTGGAAGGCGCTGCGCCGGAACAGATAGACGGCGCACTACAGGATTGGGGAATGGCCATGGGGCCGCATGCCGTAGGCGACCTGGCCGGTCTGGATGTTGGCTACAGCGTGCGCAGGGAGCGCACGGACTTGCCGGACGATCCCCGCTTCTACCGCATGGCCGATGTGCTCGTGGAAGCCGGACGGCTGGGGCAGAAGTCCGGCAAGGGCATGTATCTGTACGAATCGGGATCCCGGGCGCCCATCCCGGATCCGGAAGTCGCGGCGTGGATTGCACGCGAGGCGGAGGCGCTGGGGATTGAGCGGCGGGCGGTCGGCGAGCAGGAAATCGTCGAGCGGTGCATCTACGCACTCATCGTCGAGGGCGCGCGCATCCTGGAGGAGGGGATCGCGAGCCGCTCCGGCGATATTGACGTCGTGTGGGTCAACGGCTATGGGTTCCCGCGGTATCGCGGCGGCCCCATGCACTACGCCGACACCATCGGCGTCGACAAGGTCTGTGCGAGGGTACGCGAGTTCCGCGATCGTTTCGGACCGATGTATTGGGAAGTCCCGGAGCTGCTGGAAGACCTGGGCCGCCACGGAGCCAAGTTCGCGGACCTGAAACCGGCGGGGTAGCCGTCCGGTTTTCCGGCTCAGGGCTGCGCGGCCTGCGCGGTTGCCGCGAACTGCTCCACCTCCCGCCAGACGCGCAACAGGTTGCCGCCCCAGAGTTTCTCGATGTCCTCCTGGCTGTAGCCGCGGCGGATCAGTTCCAGCGTCACGTTGGCGGTTTCGCTGGCATCCCACCAGCCGACAACGCCGCCGCCGCCGTCAAAGTCCGAGCTCAGGCCCACGTGATCGATGCCAATCAGGTTGACGGCGTAGTCCACGTGGTCGATGAAATCGCCGACGTCGGCATAGTCGATTTCCTCAAGCCTCGCACTGGCTTCAGCCCGCTGCTCGTCTGTGAGCGTGAACCAGCCCCGCATGTTTGCGATTCCGTATTCGCTCAGGATGGCGGCTGTTGCCTCCTGCAGTTCGGGCGAGAATTCCTTGACAAAAACACTCAGCGCGGTGGCCTGCATGACGCCGCCGTTGTCGCGTAACGCAAGCAGCGTTTCGTCGTCCATGTTGCGAGGGTGATTGGTCACCGCAAGCGCATTGGAGTGCGAAGCGATCACCGGCGCCCGGGACAGCCGAATCGCATCCAGTGCCGCAGCCCTCGAGACGTGTGAGAGATCCACCATGATCCCGAGCCGGTTCATCTCGGCGATGGCCTGTGCCCCGAACTCGCTGATGCCGTCATGCTCGGATTCCTCGTCGCCCAGGTCCTGGCGCGGCTGAGCCGAGTCTGCGATGTCGTTATGGCCGTTGTGGGCGAGCGTCACGTAGCGTGCGCCGAGATCGTGGTAGCGCTGCAGCAGGGAGAGGTCCCGGCCGATCACGTAACCGTTCTCGATGCCGATGGCGGCTACCAGCTTGCCCTCGGAATGAATGCGTTCGACATCGTCGGGCGTATAGGCCAGTTCGATCAGGTCGGGGTACATCTCCCCGGCCATCCGGTGGATGGCGTCGAACTTCGTCATGGCATCGGCTTGCGCCCTGGCGTAGTTCTCCGGAGTGCGCTCGGTCTGGCCGACGTAGACGATGAAAAAAGCCGCGTCGAGACCGCCGGCGCGCATCTTCTCAAGAGTCAGTTGACGCGGGGCATCCAGTGGATCGACGGCTTCGGTCGCAAAGTTGAACGGGATGTCATCGTGGCTGTCGATGGTCATCACCGCCTCGTGGATGGCATGAGCGCGGGCATCTTGCATCGTCTGGCTATCCTCTCCGGGTTCCCTGTCGGCACATCCAACCGCTGCCGTCGCCGCGGAGACGATTGCACAGAGTCGCGATATGTGCAGTTTCATGGTTCGTATTCAGTCAAGAAGGGAAACAAGACTCGATTGTATCCTTTGCGGAAGGATCGTTCAGAAGCCTGTCGCATTGCGCCGGTAGAATCTGCGAAATTCCGGGGCCGCAGCTTGGTTGTGTCCGCACCGCCGGCGCGTGAGCCCGTGTCAGCGCGTCCGTCCCGTATACATACCTTGAATGATTAGGTATAGTGGAGGCACCTTTCGCCGGAGTGCTCGCAGCAATGGGCAAGACCAATCCTCCCTTCATGACCGGTGTTCCGGAACTCCTCGTGCTTCGGCTGCTCTCCCAGCGGGAGATGTACGGCTACGAGCTGGTCAAGTCCGTACGCGTGGTGACCAGCGAGGCGATTTCGCTGGGCGAGGGCGTCATCTATCCTGTGCTGCACGGCCTGGAAAAGGCCGGCGCACTGACCGCGAAGCGAAAGCCGGTCAACGGCCGTACCCGCGTCTACTATGAAGTGACGCCGCTGGGGCGCGAGCGGCTGGAGCGGCTCAACAGCGATTGGGACCGGATCAGCGCCGGAGTGGATTCCGCTCTTGGCGAGGCCGGGCGTGTCTGATCGCCCGGCTTCGGCGCCCGCGAACGAATTCAGGGCGCTGAGGCGGGAACTCGTCCGCGGGGGCGTGGCGCCGGCCATGGTTACCCGGACGCTGGCCGAACTGTACGATCACTACGAAGACCTGGAATCTGAAGCGCTGGCTTCGGGCTGTTCGTCTGCCGAGGCGTCCGCCGAAGCCATGCAACGGCTCGGTTCGGGCCGCGTGCTGGCCCGCGAGGTCCTGAGCCATCCGGAGTTTCAGTCGTGGGCGTTTCGATGGCCCTGGGTCCCGGCGGTGCTGCGGCACTTCGTCATGCTGACGTCGCTGGCATCCGTTCCGGTGCTGGTCGTGGTATCTCGCGGTCCGGTGATTGTGCGGTGGTGCGTCTCCACGGGTCTGGCCATGCTCATCACCGGGGCACTGCTTCTGCTCCTGGCGCGATTGCTGATCGGGCGAGTGCCAATCTGATCCGGTCGGCGTCGTCAAGGCGCAGGCCGCCACGGTGCGGGAACGAACTGTGTGCCAGCCAAACGGCATCGCCGTAGCGTATGCGTGCATACGTATTCACGAACGAACGCCTATACACGCCCACCAACCCCGCTTAGGATTTTGTCGGCAGGCATTTTGGGGGGCATAGCCACTACCCAGCATTGTGGAGGTGTTGAATGAATCGCGTAGTTCCGAGGAATGTCCTCGCAACGATCCTGGTACTGCTACTATCCGGCGCCGCATTCGCCCAGCGGCAGCCAAATATCGTGTTCCTGGTCGGTGACGATCACGGCTATCCGTACTATGGATTCATGGGCGACGAGAACGTCGTCACTCCGTCCATGGACGCGCTCGCCACGGGTGGAGTGACGTTCTCCCATGCCCACGTTACGGCGTCCTATTGCCGCCCGTCCCTGCGGACGATGATCACTGGCCTGCATCCGATTCAATACGTTCTACGTGAAAACCTGATCGTCGAGCGCCGCCGCCAGGAAGACGCGAATTACGCTTCCTTGAGCGACCGGCAGAGGGGCCTGTGGGAGCAGGTCGAGAAGGCCGCCGCCATGCGCGAGTTCGACACGCTGCCGAGGTTACTCGGCGAGGCGGGCTACGTGAGCTGGCAGGGCGGCAAGTGGTGGGAGAACACCTATCTCAACGGCCATTTTACGGAAGGCATGAGTGAAGGCTGGGACATGTCCGCCTACGGCGGCAACACGTTCTTTCAAGAGCTGATGGGCGCCGAAGGCAACGAACTCGTTCGCGAAACCATGGAACCCGTATTCGACTTCATCGACCGGAACCGGGAGCAGCCGTTTTTCATCTGGTTCGCTCCGTCTCTGCCGCACGTCCCGTTCGACGCGCCCTACACCTATCGCAAGTATTACCAGGACATGGATATCTCCGAGTCGGCCAAACTCTACTATTCCAACCTCACCTGGTGGGACGACGGCGTGGGCAGGCTGTTGGATCACATCGAGAGCCATGGCCTCATGGACGATACGCTGTTCGTCTACATCAGCGACAACGGCTGGGAGCAGGACGCCCACGTCGTGTACAAGGTGGACGAAAACGCGACCATCGCCGACGATCTCCTTCTGGGCAACGGCGGTCCGCTGGGCAAAAACGGCCTCTACGACCAGTCCTTCCGCTCGCCGCTCATCTTTTACTGGAAGGACCGGATAGGCCGGTCGTTCAACACGTCGAGCCTTGTCTCTTCCATGGACATCGTCCCGACGATCCTGGATCTGGCGGGTGTTGAGATTCCGGCAGGGCTGCCGGGGTATTCGTTACTGCCGCTGATCGATGGGCGCTCAATGCCGGAGCGGACGTATCTCGTGGGCTATACGGACAATCGGCGTTCAACGACCACGCCCATGGGCGAGCGTACCGAGGGCTATTACGTGCGAACCCACCGCTGGCAGTTCCTGTGGTACGCGGATACCGATGAGATGGTGCTCTACGACGTCACTGTGGATCGCCGGGCCGAGCACAACCTCGTGGCCGAATACCCTGACCTCGTGGCCGAATTTCAGGCGCTCATCGAGGGCTGGAAGCAGGACATGGGCGTGTCGGGTCCGATAGCCATCTACGAGTAAGGGGAAACGGGCGTCGGTACTCGCAATAGTTGCCCACCGCCGGCGGAGCAGGCATCGGCGCTGGCGACTGCCTGTGACTCACAACAGGGGGCGGGAGGGCCAGAGCAACGTGGCGCGTCCAGAACCCTGCGCTATGAATACGAATGCATCATGATGGCAGCCTTGCCTTTTTGCCATAAACTCTTGGCAGAGTCGATTGCGCAGTTGACTGGATGTACAGAAACACCGTGGACCGAAGTGCCCGCGATTCCCGAAATTGCATCGATCGCCGAACCTCCGGGGGATCAGCCGTGAGCGACTGGTGGCGCAATGCCGTCATTTACCAGATCTATCCGCGCAGTTTCCAGGACAGCAACGGTAACGGTACGGGCGATCTGAGGGGCATCGCCCAACGGCTCGACTACGTGCAGGCGCTGGGCGTCGATGCGATCTGGATATCGCCCTTCTTCAAGTCGCCGATGAAGGATTTCGGCTACGACGTGAGCGACTACCGCGCGGTCGATCCGATGTTCGGTGCGCTGGAGGACTTCGACCGCTTGCTGGGGGAGGCCCATCGACGCGGCCTCAGGGTCATCATCGACCAGGTGTTGAGCCATACCTCCGACCGCCACCCGTGGTTCCTGGAAAGCCGCGAGGACCGGCGCAATGTAAAGGCGGACTGGTACGTCTGGGCCGACGCCAAACCCGACGGCAGTCCGCCCAACAACTGGCTGTCGGTATTCGGGGGCGTTGCCTGGCAGTGGGAGCCGCGCCGACGCCAGTATTATCTGCATAACTTTCTTACCAGGCAGCGGTATCTCAACTGCCATAACCCGGAAGTTCGGCAAGCTGGATTGAGCAATCTCGAGT
>VYEH01000090.1 GCA_009843005.1 Pseudomonadota bacterium
CCTCCGAGATCGCCAACCCCGGCGAACGCACCGTCGCCCGCGCCCTCATCGAGCACCTCCCCAACCGCGTCGAGGTCTTCCACGGCTTCAACTGGCTGACCCGCAGCCGCACCGGCACCATCCAAGAGGGCGAATGTGACTTCGTGCTGCTCGATGCCGAGAAGGGCCTCCTCTTCGTCGAAGTCAAGGGCGGCTCCCTGCTCTTTGACGGTAGGCAATGGGTCCGCGACGTGCGCGGCGAACTCCGGCTGCTCAACAAGGACCCGTTCGCCCAGGCGCAGCGCGGCATGCACGACATCGTCGGCCTGGTGAGGAGCCAGTTCGGGCGCGCCGGCGACAACCTGCCCTTTACCTACGGCTTTGCGGTGGCGTTCCCCGACTGCAGGATCGACGGGCAACTGCCGCCGAGCATCCTGCGCGAACTGATCCTGGATGCGGCCAGCCTGAGGCAGGTCGACGCTTCGGTCCGGCGGATCTTTCGCAGCTTCAATCGCGCCGGCCACCGGGCGCTGAGCGGCCGCAGCGTGGAATCCGTCCGCGCGGCGCTGTTTCCGAAGTACCAACTGATCCCGGTCATGTGGCGCAAGATCGAGGACCAGGAGGAGCGCCTGCGGCGCCTGACCGACGCCCAGCAACGGATCCTCGACATCCTCGCCAACCAGACCCGGGCGGCGATCCGGGGCGTGGCGGGTTCCGGCAAGACGATACTGGCGCTGGCCAAGGCGCAGGCCATCGCGCGGGCCGGTGCGCGCACGTTGTTCCTCTGTTACAACCGCCCGCTCAAGGACTGGCTGCGCAACGCGGTTTCGGAGTCCCATGGCGACAGCCTGGTCATCGAGAACTATCACGGACTCGCCGACGCGCTCTGCAGGCAAGCCGGCGTCCCCCTCTGGGAGATGGGCGACACTGGCGACAAGGCGTTCTGGACCGATGTGGCCTCGGAGGCGCTGATGCAGGCGTGCGAACGGCTGGGGCCTGAGCACAAGTTCGATGCCCTCGTGGGCGACGAGGGACAGGACTTTCACGAACTGTGGTGGGCGAGCCTCGAGTCGGTTTTCCGGGATCCGGAAGACAAGGCCTGCTACTACGTCTTTTACGACCCGAATCAGAACCTGTACGTCGAGCGGCCCTGCCTGCCGCCGGAACTCGGGGAGCCCTACGAGCTGCCGGAGAACTGCAGGAACACCGTCCGCATCGCCGAACACTGCGCCTCGCTGGTCGGACAGCAGACCCGTTCGCGGGACGGCGCGCCCGTGGGCGACGAACCGGAGGTCGTGCGCGTGCGCACACTTGCCGATGCGTTCAGGGAGGCGGGCCGGCGGGTCAGAAACCTGTGCATGCCCAACCTGGGAGGACTCAGGTTCTCACAGATCGCCGTGCTCGCGCCCGGATTCAGCAGCAACGACTGGCCGGCCCAGTTCGGCGCGATTCCCGCAACGAAGAGCTTCGAGGAATGGGGCGAGGACAAGGGCGTGCTGATCGCTTCCTGGCACCGCTTCAAGGGCCTGGAGGCCGATGCCATCGTGACCATCGAAATGCCGGTCAGGGACGGTGCCAGGGAGCGCGTGAACCGTTACGTGGCGCGGTCGCGGGCGAAGCATTTGTTGATGGTGATTGAGGTGAGAGAGGCGTGAGCTGCGCTCTCAAGTCGCCGAGTTGCACTGCGACATAGTCACATCAGGGTGCGACATCAGATTCCGAGGACTTTACTTAGTCGCGCCACTGCCTCCAAATGCTTTTCTGGGTCCATCCTGGGTATGATTCGTAGTTTCCTCTGGATGGCCGGCCATCGGTCCAGGTTTTCGAATGGAAGGTGTTCCCAGACAGGATCTCCTTGCTTGATGGAAAGGAGGAATTGCCGTTCCGCGTTGGTAAGCGCCGTCGCCGCCCACCCGAATAGGCGTGTTCTGGCCGTCTCAAGTTCCGTCAATGTCGCCGGGTCCCGCGTCATGCCCTCGAATTGATTCGCGAACAGATCTTTGATTGGTCTCGGTTCTGGAGCCAGAAGCTCGGCGATGGGACGGTTGTGGCCCGCGAGGTAGGCAACGAAGGCTTGACGGACTTGATCAGAGATTTCGTCGGAGGCTTGCAGTTGCATGACATCGAAGAGGTCTCGCGGGTGTTGACGGTCCAACGCCGCGCACAATTTGCCGCCGTAGAGGTCTGCGATGTCGAGCCTTTGTACTGATACGAATGCCTCAAAGAACTCTTGGGCTACAGTGCAAAGATCGCTCTGGGTAGGCGGGAACAGACTGCCTCTCATATTGATGCTGGGCTCAATTTTGACGTTCGCACCCGGTGCTTGAACGAAGAGCTTCGGCATGTTTCTGTCGGAGAAATTTGTCTGGGAGCGAGGAATGGCGGCTCCAATCTCATCAGCGATCGTCTGTAATTTTGCTCGAATGTCAGCGATTGAGGCATCACGACTCCTATCAGGGAGGTAGGTCAGATCGATGTCCACGGACAGACGCGGCATGTTGAGGTGAAACAGATTGATCGCGGTTCCACCCTTCAAAGCGAATGCATCCACTTGGGCGACAGCTGGTAGGCAACGAATGAGCAGGTCCACCTTGGATTTGTAGGAGTCCTGTATGGGCATGGCATCTTCTATGGTGGATCCTGCGTGGCCAAAATCAGGTTGAATTTCTTGTCCAGCCGGCCGCCTTGGTGGATCGTGCGTGGCCCTGACCCGAAATCTACTTGAGCCAAGTCTATTCGGGATGTCCACGGCAGTTTGAGGCGTTCGGCCGCGTGCATGACCAGGCGTTTGGTCTTTACCGATGTGCACGTCTCGAGGAGGCGCTGCACCAACTTTGGGCGAAGCGTCGTCAATGACTCCATGACTTGCATGGCTTCTTCGTAAGACTGTTTCATTGGGACGAGGTACATCATCTCAAAGGCTGCGCGTTCCAGCGTCGCCACTTCAATATCAACTCCATTCAATGAAACCGTGGAGGTTGAGTTGACGTCCTGGCCGAGGGAGCGGGTTGTAACGAAGCGCATCGGCCGTGACCAAGTGTGGCTGGTAAACCAGGCTGGCAGTTTGGTGTCTGGCGCCCCGAACAACGTCACCCGTCGCCTCCCAAGAGCGATGTAGTGTCCATAACCGCGTAATTCGAAAGCTGTGATGCCGCCGGGGTGCACATCCAATTTCAGTTGGGTTTGAATGGCTGTGAGACCTCCTGGCCAGTCGACAGTGTCTCCTGCGCGTACGTAGGCGCCGTGGCCCAGGCGCGTCAGCCAGCCTGTTCGGACATACTTGTCGGCAAGTCGTCGATCAACGCTCTGCCTGTTGAGCCAGCGTTGGCTCGCGACAGCATTGGTCGGCCAGTTCTGCAACAGTTTGTTTAATTTACGGCTCATCCGACAACTAATAACCGACAATTGGCCAGCAAATTGAAGTCGATCGTCGCGAACAATACGTATATTTTTAAAAATATACCATAAGGTCGCCATTAAGGCGACAT
>VYEH01000147.1:0-1093 GCA_009843005.1 Pseudomonadota bacterium
GCGGGTCGAATCCGGTCATGTTGATCTCGGAGTCGCCGTGGAGGATCCACTGGGCCAGGTACTTGCCGGAACCGGCGCCCTGGGCAATGCCGAACGACGTACCGCAGCAGAGCCAGAAATTGCGCAGCCCGGCCACCGGCCCCAGCAGCGGCAGCCCGTCGGGGCTGTGGGAGATGGCCCCGTTGACGATGCGCTTGATGCCCGCCGGCTCGAAGATAGGCATGCGCTCCATGGCGCGCCCTAACCAGGGCATCAGGCGCTCCAGATCATCGGTAAACAATTCGCTGTCGGATTCCCACGGCGGCAGCCCGCCCGGTTGCCAGGCTTCGGTGATGCCGTCGCCCTCGTAGATGCCGATCAGCCCGGACTCCTGTTCCTGTCGAAGGTACGAGGAAGCCCAGGGGTCGCGGGTGACGGGAAGCTCAACGCCTCTTTCGGCGAACTCCGGCACCGGGCCGGATACCAGGTAGTGATGCTGGACATTGAAGATGGGCAGGTCCGCACCCACCATCCGCGCCACCTGCCGGGCGAAGCAGCCGGCGGCGTTGACCACCGTTTCGGCAATGACCGTGCCCTGCTCCGTCACCACTTCCCAATCTCCGGCCGCACGGGCGTTGATGCCGGTCACCCGGCTGCGGCGCATGATCTTCGCGCCCATTTCGCGCGCCCCCCTCGCCATCGCCTGGCAGAGCCCGCACGGGTCGGCGTGACCGTCGTTGCGGGTCCAGGCCCCGGCCAGCACGCCTTCTGTGGTGACGAAAGGATTCAGCCTGGCGATCTGCGGCACATCGACGATCTCCATGTGGTAGCCGACTTCGGTGGCGATCCCGCGCAGGTAGCGAAACCAGTCCAGGTCCCGCTCGTTCAGGGCGAAGCGGACGCTGCCGCAGCCGTGCCAGCCGACGGCCTGGCCGGTCAATTCCTCGAGCCTTTCGTACAGCGAGATGCTGTATTCGTGGATCTTGGCGAGATTGTAGTTGCCCACCAGGTTGGGGCACTGGCCGGCGGCGTGCCAGGTCGAGCCCGAAGTCAGCTCGCCTTTCTCGATCAGCAGGACATCGCTGCATCCCTCCTCCGCCAGGTGGTACAACAG
>VYEH01000147.1:1103-2424 GCA_009843005.1 Pseudomonadota bacterium
GTGTTGCCCCAGCCCGACACCCATGATGCCGCCGCCGACGATGACTATGCGGGCGTGGTCTTCCATTGCCTTCAAATTGGTGCCTTCAGGTGGGTGGCGCTATCCGGCGGCGCGGCGGCACTTGGGGAATGTGCACAGATCGTTGAGACCGCGATTCACGTCCGTCACTATGCGCCCCACCCGCGCGAGCGTCAATATTCCCCCCTCGGCGCGAGCGACGTCGGCCTTCCCGAATGCGCCACCGATCACGGGTCCCGCCATCCGGACCGGCCCGACCGCCGTCATCTTCGTCGCCGGAGCGCTTCCGGCCGGCGTCTTCATGCCGTTGACGGGCTACGGCCTGCGCGACCGTGGCGGCGATGCATTCTGGATTGACTGGCGCTAATATCGCACATGCCCCTCGCGACAACGGGTGGAAGACTCGGATTCATGGGGGATGGACCTCCGGTTCGTTGTTTATTCTGGGAGGGCTGCCATGGCTCGACGATTAGGCGGCAGACAGGCACGCCGGGCGGCGCGCGCCGCACCGCTGGCGGAAGCGGCCAAGCCGGTTCGGCCGGGGCATATCGGCGGACAGTACCGCCCCCTTTCCGCCGACGGCGTAGCCTCCATAGTCGACAACGCCTTCAGGATTCTCGAGCGCGTGGGGTTCGCCGACCCGACGCCCCACTGCATCGAAACCTGCACTGCCGCCGGCGCCGTGCTTGGCGACGACGGGCGTTTGCGCATGCCGCGAAGCCTGGTCGAGAGTACCCTGATGCAGGCCCGGCGCAACCTGGTCCTGCACGCCCAGGACCCGCGGCGGGACCTGGACCTGAGCGGCACCCGTGTGCACTTCTCCACCGCAGGCGCCGCGGTACAACTGGCCGACCCGGAGAACGACCTCTACCGGGATTCCGAGGCGCAGGATCTCTACGACATGGCGCGCATCGCCGACACCTGCGAACACATACACATGTTTCAGCGGACCTGCGTTCCGCGGGACGTTCCCGACAACTACGCGCTGGACGTCAACACCCTCTACTGCTCGGTGATGGGCACCAGCAAGCACGTCGGATCCAGTTGGACCATGCCCGGTCATGTGGAGAAAAGCCTCCGGATGCTGCACATGATTGCCGGCGGCGAGGCGGAGTGGCGGGCGCGTCCCTTTGTCAGTCAGTCCAACTGCTTCGTGGTGCCGCCATTGAAGTTCGCCACCGACGCGCTGGAATGCCTGCGTGTGGCGGTACAGGGCGGCATGCCGGTGCTGCTGCTGTCGGCGGGCCAGGCCGGCGCGCCCCCCCCCCCCGCCCGCGGCCGGGGCGGGGGACAGGGCAGGGGC
>VYEH01000147.1:2434-3466 GCA_009843005.1 Pseudomonadota bacterium
GTTCTGCTGTTGCCGGCCGCCCAGGCCGGCGCGACCGCCCCGGCCTACCTTGCCGGGACGGTGTCTCAAGCCTGGGCCGAGTGCCTCGGCGGGCTGGTCTACGTGAACGCGATCGAGCCCGGCGCACCGGCGATTCTCGGCGCCTGGCCCTTCGTATCGGACCTGCGCACCGGCGCGATGAGCGGCGGTTCTCCCGAGCAGGGCCTGCTGTCGGCCGCCTGCGCCCAGGTCGGCAACCATTTCGACTTGCCGTTCGGCACCGCCTGCGGCATGACCGACGCAAAGTTTCCGGACTTCCAGGCCGGCGCGGAACGGGCCGCAACAGTGTTGTCGGCGGCTTTGTCGGGGGCGAACATCGTCTACGAGTCTGCCGGCATGTACGCCAGTCTGCTGGGCACGTGTCTGGAGAGCCTGTTGCTGGACAACGATGTCCTCGGCGCCGTCGGGCGTTCGATCCGCGGGATTGAAGTCAACCCCCATACCCTGAGCTTCGACGAGATCGAAGCGGTCTGCACCAGCGGGGAAGGTCACTACCTGGGTTCCGCCAATACGTTGCAGGTGATGCAGACCGAGTATGTCTACCCGGATTTCAGCGACCGGAACAGCCCGACCGTCTGGGAGGAACAGGGCAAACCAATCCTGCTGAATCGGGCTTTCGCGAGGAAGCGCGAAATCCTCGCCCATCACGTGCCGCGCCATGTCAGCGACGAAATCGACGCCGGTATACGTGCCGAGTTCCCCATCCATCTCTCCGGGGCGGCCATGGGACGATAGCGCGCCGCCGCGGAGCATCCTCGGTACGCGTCAGTTCTGTATGGCCAGTTCCTCGCGCAGCCCCTTGACGAGGCCCGCACACATGCACAGCAGCACCACGGCGAACGGCAGGCCCACCGTCAGGGTCAGCGCCTGCAGCGAGGCCATCCCGCCGCCCAGCATCAGCGCCATCGCCGCCAGGCCGGCCAGCAGGCACCAGAAGGCGCGTTGCTGCACCGGCGCGTCCATCTTGCCGCCGGCCGTGATGGTGTCCATCAC
>VYEH01000190.1 GCA_009843005.1 Pseudomonadota bacterium
ACCGTGTTTACCAGAAAGTATTTCGAGTCCATGCCTGATCTCGGTGACGATTGTTTGTGGGCCATGGCGCGCCTGCCGGGGTTCGCTTCCGACAGCTTGAGCGCCCGGACCAACGTGCGTGGCGGGGAGACTCGCGAAACCGTCGTGCGCCTCGATGGCCTGCGCCTGCACGATCCGTTTCATCTGAAGGACTTCAACAGTGTATTCAGCGCCATCGACCCGCGGATCGTCAGTTCCATCGACATCTACACCGGGGGCTTTCCGGCGGCATTCGGGGAGAGCCTGAGCGGTGTCGTGGATGTGACCTCGATCGAACCGCCCGAGCGGCGCTATCACGAAGTCGCCTTCAGTTTCTTCAGCACGTCTGTCCTCACATCCGGACACTTCGGCAGCGGCGGGGGTGACGGGTCATGGGTTGCGTCCATCCACAGGGGCAACCTGGACCTGCTGCACGAAACATCCGAAAAGCATGTGGGGCGCCCGACTTACGAGGATATCTACACGAAGGCCGCGTTCCCGGTGAACGACAGGCTGCGCCTGACCGCCAATCTGCTGTTCGTCCGCGACGATATCTTCGTGGCCGAGTACGACGGCGAACATCGGGGCGAGGTGCTGGGAGAGGATACCTATCTCTGGTTGCGTCTCGATCACAGCCCGAGGCCGAACTGGGAGGGGGCGACCATCGTGGCGCGCACGCGGCTGATCAACGAGCGCAGCGGCCAGACCCGGCTTCCCGGTATCGGTTCGGGGTGGCTGGACGACCGTCGGGATTCGACCATGTATACCGTGCAGAGCGATTGGTCGGCAGCCCTCAACGAGGGCTTGCTGGTACATTTCGGGGGACTGTTAAGCCGTATGAACGGCCGATACCGCTACTCCGACGAAGTGGCATTCGATGTGCTGGTCGATTTTCCGGGTGCGCCTCGGATGTTCGAACGCGCTCGCGATTTCCGGCTGGACCCCGCCGGGAACCGGTCCGAACTGTACGGTAGTGTCCGGGTCCTGCCGACGGACCGGCTCGCGATGCAGTTCGGATTGCGGTGGGACCGCCAGACGCTGAGCCCGGGGCGGGAGGGAACGCTGGCGCCGCGCCTCGGATTGCGCTACCGGTTCGCGGAAAGGCTTCACCTGAAAGCCAGCCTGGGCCGGTTCTACCAGGCGCAGACCATTCACGAGGTCCAGCTTCAGGACGGAGTCCAGCGGTACTTTCCGCCGCAACGCGCCGACCACGCGGTCATCGGCCTGGAGCGGGATTTCGAATCGGGTCCCAGACTGAGGCTGGAAGCCTGGTTCAAGGCGATGGCGGATCTGCGCCCCCGCTACGAAAACCTGCTGAATTCCCTGGTGCTGGTGCCGGAGCTGAAGCCGGACCGGATCAGGATCGCGCCCGAGGAAGCCGACGCCCGGGGGGTGGAATTGTTTCTCGATCACCGCCTGGGATCCGCCACGACCTGGTGGGCCGGCTACACCTGGTCGCAGGTCATGGATCGAATCGACGGGAGAAGCCAGCTCCGGTCCTGGGACCGTACCCATGCCCTGAGTGCGGGACTCAGCCGGGATACGGCCCGGTGGCACGTCGGCGTTGCCGTGACGGTGCATACCGGGTGGCCCACCACGCCCGTCGCCCTCGACAGTAGCGGCTCCATCGTCGCGGTAGGCGAGCGCAACTCCGGCCGCGCCGGTCACTACCGTGCCGTGGACCTGCGGATTACCAGGAAATTCCAGCGGGCACGCAGTTCCGGCTCGATATTCTTCGAGCTGACCAACCTGTTCGACCGCTCGAACCCCTATTCGCAGGAATACGAACTCGGCCCGGGACCCAGCGGTGACGAACTGCGCCTCCAGACCGTGCATACGCTGCCCAGGGTGCCTTCCCTGGGTTTCGTCTGGACGTTCTGAACGCACCGGATCCGCAGTTGAACCCCGGGGCTGACCATTGGGGTCGCGGACTTGTCGGCGGCCCTTCGACCGGTGCGATGGCGGCCCGGCTTCAGTCGCCCGGGTTTTCCACGACCGGTTCGGCGATCAGCCGCTGGATGACGGCTTCGTACTCGTCGCGCCGGGAACGCAGGAATCCCAGGTGCCGCGTATCCAGTTCGCCGTCGCGCCCGAATACGTAATTGCTGGGCATTGCCACCACGCCGAATTCCCGCGCCAACTCACCCTCCGGGTCGTAGACGATTTCGAACTTCGCCGGAATTTCCTCGAGAAATTGCTGCGCTTCATCGGCGTCGACATCGGTGTTGACGCCAAGAATGACGAGCCCGTCGTCGGTGTACTCGTCGTACATGGCGTTGAGCCAGGGGAAGGATTGGCGGCACGGCACGCACCAGGATGCCCAGAAGTCCACGACGACGACCTTGCCCCGGTAGTCGGCCAGGTCCAGCGAGTGGGCCGGCGCCCATGAATACGCCAGCAAGCCTGCAACAAGGACATAAATGTAACGCCGGATTGCGCCTGCCGTCCGGTGGCGCGATGAAAGCGGGTTGGCAGTCAGTAAAGCCGGCATTGGCAAGGCGATTGAGATGCAATCCCTTATTTTAGCGTCAGTGGGGAATCGCCACGAGCGCACGCCCCTGCTCACCGCCGTTGCTGCGACAGGTTGAAGCTCACGATGACCCGGTCGGCGTCCTTCCCCCTGGCCCTTGATCGATTCGGAGCCACGCTGTGGTACAGCCAGGCGGGGAAAATCAGCATTCTTCCGGCCCGGGGCTGGTAGCGGACCTTCTTCCAGCAGTCTCGTGGGCGCTTGGTGTCGGGAATGTACTTGACGGAACCCATCAGGTTCTGGGTGCGCGGATCGATGAACTCGATTCCACCCGAATTCTTGGGTGCCTGGACGTAGTAGACGCCGCTCCAGATGCAGCCGGGATGGATATGGGCCCGGTTCAGGCCGCCGGGCGGATTGATGATCGACCACATGGTGCCGATGCTCAGCCGATAGGACCTGTGATAGCGGAGTTTACGGCACATCCTGGCCGCTGCTGCGTCGACGTGCTTGACCATTCCCGCGAACGCGGTGTCCTTGTGCAGCCCGGTGTGGCTGTGCCAGCCCCCCAGCTCCCGGTAGTTCGACTTGCGCACCCCGGCTTTGTCGCGTTCCCGTTCGGCGTAGATCGCCTCGATCAGGCGGGCGTTCAGATGCTCGCTGTCCGGCACTTCCACAGAAAAAACCAGCGTCGGAAAATAGCGGGCCACCTTCAACGAAACTTCGGACGGACCTGCCGCCGAGCCCTGGTCCGAGGCTACATCGTTCGGCGTTTCGCGCGTCGCTTCATTTCGCATCGTATTGTCACGGACCCCTGATCGCTACTCGAACCGGGAGGCCAGCTAGGGGATTGAGCCGTAGCCGTTGATCGCCGGGAGGGCCACACCAGGCTTAGTCATCATCCTCCTCGTCGTCATCCTCGTCGTCATCCTCATCGTCGTCATCCTCGTCGTCCTCGTCATCCTCATCGCCCTCGTC
>VYEH01000394.1:0-751 GCA_009843005.1 Pseudomonadota bacterium
TCCTGGTACCTCTTGACATCGGCGGCGGTGATTCTGGCGGCTTGCCAGACCGAAGAGCCGAACTATGCCGAACAGGTGCTTCGCAACGGCAGGATCCTGACGGTCGACAACGACTTCTCCATCGCCGAAGCCCTGGCGATCCAGGGCGAACGCATCGTTGCATTGGGCAGCGACGTCGACATCGAGGAACAAATCGGGCCCGACACCCGGGTGATCGACCTTGCGGGCAGAACCGTCATCCCGGGCCTCATCGACAATCACATGCATTTCATTCGCGCCGTGCAGCGCTGGAATCTGCAGGCGCGGATCGATGGAGTGAATTCGAAACAGCAGGCGCTGGACATCATGGCCGCCAAGGCCGCGTCGATGGAACCCGGGGAGTGGTTGATGGTGCAGGGCGGCTGGCGGGAAAACCAGTTCGTCGACGGACCGAGCGGCTTTACGTTGGAAGAACTCGACGCGGCGGCCCCTGAAAACCCGCTGTTCCTGCAGATCACGTACCAGTCGGTGTATGCCAACAGCCTGGCGCTGGAAGCGGTCGGCGTGTCCCCGGACGAGGGCGCCTACCATCGAGGCCCGCCGCTGATTTCCGGTCAGCCTCCCTATGGCCTGCTCAATGAGCAGATGCCGTCGGTCTCGCAGGAACAACTGGAACGGAACCTGTTCGACTTCATCCATGAGCTCAATCGCGCCGGCCTGACGAGCGTCTACGATGTAGGCCGGCCGCCGGAAGGGGATATCTCGTTGCTGG
>VYEH01000394.1:761-3459 GCA_009843005.1 Pseudomonadota bacterium
CTGGAACGCATGTCCACGGCGGACGAACCCTTGCCGCTGAGGGTCTGGCACACGCTCAAGTACGAGGCATACGACTCACAGGGGGCCGATGCGGCGGTCACGCTGGTGCAGAACAGCGCCCCGGACAATGGCGATTACCTGGGACTGCTCGGGTTGGGTGAACATATCTATCTGCCGATGTTCGACAATCCCGGTACCACGGAGCGTTATTCCGACGAGATCATCGACGAGTTCATGAAGATCGCCACCGCTGCGGCCGAGGGCGGATTCCAGGTGCACGAGCACACCATGCAGGACATCACGGTGCAGAGCCTGCTGGACCGGTACGAGGCGTTGAACGAAAGGATTCCGCTGGCGCCGCTGCGCTGGACGTTCATTCACGTATTCTCGTTGTCACCGGAAAGCATCGAAAGGATCAGGGCGCTGGACATGACGATCGCCGTGCACAGCGTCGCCTCCCTGGCGGAGGCCAGAGTGCCGTTGCGCGACATCCAGGACGGCGGCGTCGTCTGGGGACTCGGCACGGACGCGACCATCGTGGCGCATTATCAGCCGTTCATTACGCTGGGCTGGGCCGTATCCGGAAAGAACGTGTCCGGCAATACGGTTCTGGACCAGACCGTCAGCCGCGAGGAAGCGCTCATCGCGCACACCCGCGCCAACGCCTGGTTGTTGTTCAAGGAAGACGATCTGGGTACGCTGGAGGCGGGCAAGTTTGCGGATCTCGTGGTTTTGGACCGGGACTACCTTACCGTCCCGGAGAACGAGATTTTCGACATCGAGTCGGTACTGACCATGGTGGGCGGGCGAATTGCCTACGATGCCATAGGTGCATTGGATGCGGCGAGTGAGGAATAGGCCGCCAACAGACGAGATACGAGGTTGTTCGCCATGACGAAGAAAATGATTTTGTCTTTGAGCGCGTTTCTGCTTGTTTCGACGGCCGGTTCGGCACAGGAGGCGGTCTCCGGCGCCAATCCACTGGACGGAATTGACGTTCACGTGAGCGAGGAAATGGTCCGGGCGGCGCAGGCTATTCTGGAGAGTACGCGCGACGGCGTAGCCCAGCAGGGCGATCGGGACGCGGGGACCAATCGGGTCGAGCGCATGGTGGGGTACTCCAGGGAAGCGCTTCTCAGCCTGCCGGCAGAGGACGAGGCCAAGCGGGACTGGGTGTACTGGCCGCGGTTCCGGGTCGGGCTGACACTGGAGTACATGACCGCCGAGCAGCGGATGCTGGTTCACGATTTCCTGCAGACATCGCTGAGTGCCATCGGTTACCTGAAGACCGTCCACGTGATGCAGACCGAGGAGATTCTCAACCTCTGGGAGGATGTCGGCCTGCCGCGGGGCAACGAAAAGTACTGGCTTGTGTTCTTCGGAACGCCTTCCATGGATGCGCCCTGGGCGTGGCGGTTCGAGGGCCACCATGTGTCGCTGAACGTGTCCGTCGCTCCAGGGAGCATTCGAGTCACTCCGACGTTCTTCGGCGCAGACCCTGCCGAGGTGCCGCAGGGGCCCATGGCCGGATTCCGGCCCCATGCAGCGGTGGAGGATCTGGGCCGAACGCTGATATCGAGCATGAGCGGGTCGCAGCGAGAAGTTGCAATACTCTCCGACCAGCCGCCCCGCGAGATCTTCGCCACCAATCTTGGCCGACCCCGCGACGACTGGGAGGCCTGGAAGCAGACCCTGCAACCCGAAGGCATGGCCGTCGCGGATCTTGGCCCGGAACAGCGTCACATGGTGCAGCGGCTCCTCGACGAGGTGATCACGACGTATCGCCCCGAAATCTCGCAGGCGTACCTCAAGACCATCGACGTGGACGATCTGAGTTTTGCCTGGATGGGAAGCACGCAGCGGCGAGAACCCCACTACTATCGGTTGCAGGGCCCCGATTTCGTGTTCGAATACGACAATGTTCAAGACGATGCCAACCACGTCCATACCGTGTGGCGAAGCAAGAGCGGCGACTTCGGAGATGATCTGCTGCCGAGGCACTATCAGAGCGCTCACCGGCAATAACGGCCTGGTCCGGGTCGTGACGAATGATGACCCGCGCGGCTGACCGAACGCCAGCCAGCAGTCGCGTCAGCGACGCGGAACGGCCCTGCCGGCTCCCGTGGGCGGCCCTGCTTGGCTCGCTGTCGGGGGCGAGCCTGCTGCTGGCGTCCTCGCCGCTGTTCCCGCAGGTACCCGCGGCAATCGGCGAGCTCAAGACCGCGGAGGCTGCCCGCACCGACGACCCGATCACCATCGATGGGCTTCTGGACGAGGAAGCGTGGAACGGCGCCACGGTCATCACTGACCTCCATCAGATCCTTCCGGTCGAGTTCTCCGAGCCTTCGCAGCGGACCGAGTTTCTCGTGCTCTACGACGACGACGCGCTCTACCTGGCGGCCCGCATGTACGACGATCAGCCGGACCGCGTGGTGGCCAAGGTGCTCAGGCAGGGCGGTATGTCGTGGTTGGACGACCAGTTCAATATCATTCTGGATCCGTTCAACGACAAGCGCAGCGGATACCGCTTCCAGGTCAATCCGAACGGGGTGTGGGAGGAAGGGCTCTTCAGGGGCGGCGACCAGATGCAGTGGGAATGGAGCGGCATCTGGCAGGCGTCGGCATCCCGAAACGACGAAGGCTGGGTGGCCGAGACGCGCATCCCCTTCAAGACGGTTTCGTTCAATCCGGACAACGA
>VYEH01000384.1 GCA_009843005.1 Pseudomonadota bacterium
ATTGCGCACAGCGGCCCAGACCAACAAGAAAATGCACGTGGGTGAACAAAGAAGCCCGCCGACGTTCCCACCGGTGGAGTTCGAGTTCCTGCGTGGGCGTTCCGCCTTTCGCGCCGTGCCGCCAGGGCATCGGGCGTCTCCAGCGGCCTCTCATCCACGAGCCGTTTGGCCCGCCGGATGGTGAGCAGTCCTTTGAGAATTGTCGTCCTGCCGACGCCCGGGCCGTCGGTGACGATGCAGACCTGGCTCTCGAGCACCCCGGCAATACAGTCTGCCGAATGTTTCGTCAAAGACGCCGGCATGCAGGTCCAAGGGTAAATCGTCGGGGCGGTATCAAGGGGGCATGGCTGGATGCAGGTGACATTGAGAGCACTTTGAAGGCACCGATGAACCGCTCCACCGGCACCTCGTGTACCCGCTACGCATCGCCCGAGGATGAACAATCAGACTACATTCTATGGTCAGCTCGATCATGGGGGGTCTGGCCAATCGCGTTGTGCGGCCCACAAAAAGTGTGATACCTACCCATTTGAGCGACCTTTCCGTCATTATCCACAGGAAAATCAGTAAGTTGCCGTTATTAACGAAAAAAGTGTGATACCTCAACGGCGTTGAGGCGTTTTTGAGACGCTCGTAACTGATTGTTTTTTCTGCTGTTTTTATGGTCGCTTTCTTGCGTATGCCATACATGACGTACATCTGGACCGGTTTTTGCCCTGATTTCGGCGCGAATCGAGTCTGTTATTAACGTTTTTCAAGAATCTACCCTCAAATTTCGGACATGGCCTTATGTTTCACGCAACATAACCATCCATCCGTGAATCGTTGCGAACGGATCGTTGTCGGGCGCCACGTTCATTTCGCAGGGTTTGCCTGTGTCTACTCCAGGCACAGACGGGCGAGAGTGTCCCGATCAAGGTACCGCGCAAGATCGAGCTGTTCCGGGTCCCGAAGCTTTGCGACGAGCGATTCGACGTCCTTGTGAAGGTCCCGAACCGCGCTCCTCAGTGCTTCGGATTCTTCATCGGTCGAGGCGACGCTTTACGACACCAATGCTATTGCCCGATCGACCAGTTTCCGAAAGAACGTCTCCGCTTCTGCATTTTCAGCAAAACAGACGGTCGACACCGGCATCATTGCCTTGAGCTGCGTTTCAACAGCCAGGGATCTTGCGTCCACGCTTTTTCTCCTTGCGGTAAATCAATCGATCCGGAATATCGGCGTCCCCGTGTCAGGCTCGGGCTCAAACTCTTCCAACGTCCGAAAGTGCCGCTCGACGCGGGCGCGATTGTTGGGGTTCAGGGTGGGGGTGTAGAACGGAGACCATGGCTCGGCCATCAGGTCGTACCCGTACTCGCAGTCGGGTTCGGCCGCACCGATCGATGTGTTGTTTACATCCAGAGCACCGTTGTGCAGAAGCCCGAAGCAGTGGCCGAGCTCATGCGCGGCGGTTGGCACCAACAGGTGCGCCCAGACCGTACAGGCCATGGTACTCCAGTGCATCCGGTCCACGTCCAGAGCCTGCCCGCCGTCGCTTCATGTCTTGATGTCAACTCGGCTGTACGAGGCCGATCGGGTGTTGCCCGGACCGCACTTCAGTCGCTTTGAGTCCGCCGGTCGGATGAAGGGATCACGTCGGTTGCTTGACCGGCGGTTTCATGGTGGCGGGCAAGCGATGCGCACATGTGCCGCAGGCGCTCGCGCAACCGTTCAGGATGGACCACGTTCACACTGCGACCCCACGTAACCAGGTGCCAACACATTTCGTCCAGGCCGCCGGCGGTGAACTCGACCGTCAGCGAACCGTCGTCGTTCTTCGTCGCCGTCTGGCTCGGGTGGAACACAAACGCCTCGGCGTCGCGCGCGGCGCCGGCGTCGAATCTCAGCACCACTTCGAGGGGCGGTTCCTGAAACGTGCCGAAGGCGCGCTCGGCGTAGGCTTGCAGATCGAACCGCGGGTCGCGTTCGAAACGTGTTGTCGTGATCCGGGCATTGCTCACGTTGGCCAACCGCCAGAGCCGCGGCCCGTCCGACCACTCGAAATATCCCACCAGGTACGGGCGGTTGCCGTAAAGCACCGCGTGGGGGTCCACCTGCTGTCGGCTGCGCTTGCCCGAGCCCTGGGCGAGGTAGTCGAATTCCACGCGCCGGCACGCCGAGATGGCTTCGCGCAGCAAGGCCAGCAAGCCGTCTTCAAGCCGCGCCCGGGGGCCCGGGCGCATCGCCAGGCCCTCGGCCCGCATCAGCGCCTCAAGCCCGTCATCCAGGGTCCCGGCACGCACCGGCCGGCTCAGCGCCCGCAGCTTGCGGGCGAGCGCGCGAACGATGCCGGCGCGTTCGGCGAGCCCTGCTCGGTCCAGGCGCGCCGCCGCTGACCGAAGTTCGGCCAGTTCCTCCGGCGCGATGCGCACCAGCCCCCGAAGCGCGGTGGACTGAAGCCGCCAGTGACGCCGCCGCTCGCCGCTGTCCACGATCTGAAGCGGTCCGAACGCGGCCTCGACCGCGTCGCGCATCCGCTCCGCCGTGCGCCGGCTGACGCGGTAGCGTTCGGCGATCCCGTCCAGCGTCAACCCGCTGCCCGTGCCCTGAAGATCGATTGCCAGCCGCACCAGCTCTGTCACCCGTTCGTGACGCATGTCCCCGTCTCCCTTGTCCTTGCCGCATCGCGGCCGCCGTCGGAAAAGTCGCCGCCGGCAACGATAGCGCAATTGTGTCCGCTCGCGGCGCGTTGCCCGTCCATGGAACGCATCGTCTCGAGGTCCCCTCGGTTCTCTACGGGCAAAAGCCGATGGGCGCCGGGCGGTCGGGCTTCAATGCGCATTCCCTGTACAGCATGGACACCAGCGCCTGGGCGTCGCCGAGCCTGCCGAGCAACTTCGCCTGGCGGCGCACCAGCGTGAAATCGCCGGGCGTCACGCCGGACAATTCACTCAGCCCCGGAGGCGGATCGAGTTTGAAAAACAACCGGAACGCGGCCGAGGCCTGTTCGCGCGAGAGGTAGTCGAGCGCGACCTTGAAATCGAAGCGGCGCAGCGTGGCCGGGTCCAGCCGTTCGGCGTAGTTGGTGGTGCAGGCGAACGGCAGGGGGTGGGACTCCATCCAGGTGAGCATTTCGTTGACCTGGCTGAGTTCCCAGCTGTGGCCCGCACCGCGCCGGTCCGCCAACAGCGATTCGGCCTCGTCGAAGACGAGGAAGAGCCGGCCCTCCCGCGCTTCGGCGAAGGCTCCGGCAATGGCGGCCTCGGTCCCGCCCACCCACATGGACAGCAGGTCCGAGGCGCGCTTGTGGGCGACTTCAAGCCCCGCCCGTTCGGCCAGGTGGCGCACGAACGCGCTCTTGCCCGTGCCGGGCGGCCCGCTCAGGCACAGCGACACGCGCTGTTTGCCCAGCGACGCGAAGCGTTCGGACAGGTCCACCGGATCGATATCGCAGGACACGAGAGCGGGGTCGTATTC
>VYEH01000062.1 GCA_009843005.1 Pseudomonadota bacterium
GTTTCGCGATGTCTATGTTCCCAATAGACGGTCGATGGTTCGCGACTCGGCTTCTAAGGCTGACTCTCCCCTTGCGCCATGACGCACCCACATTTCCACGATCGCAAACGGCGCTGGGTAGTGCTCCGGCTGTGCGCGCCGCCTGACCTGCGCGCGCAGACGCCGGCCCAGCAACGGTCTCAAGAAGGGCAAACCGAGCATACGAAGATGCACCGGCGGGCGCTGTTTCATTGGCATCGTCGCTACCAGTTCCCTGGCGGCCCGATCCAGTTGCCCGTCGGGTACGACGCGGTCCAGCAATCCCATGCGCCGGGCTTGAACCGCGGATACGGACTTGCCGGTGAGCATGAGCTCCAGCGCCGCCGGAGCGCCCAGCAGACGTACGCTGCGGACAGTTCCACCCAGTCCGGGATGAATGCCCAGCCGCACTTCGGGAAGCCCCAGATTGCGCTCGTGGCTCTCTACGGCGACCCGATAGTCGCACGCCAGCGCGAGTTCCATGCCGCCGCCCAGCGCAAAGCCGTGGATAGCCGCGATGGTAGGGCAGGGCAGATTCTCCAGGTGATTCAGAAGCGCTTGCCCGCGGTTCACCAGCTCCTCGGCCTGGCCGGAATCGGTGAGGGCGCGAAACTCCGAAATATCGGCGCCGGCGATGTATCCGGAATCCTTCGCCGACTTGAGCACCACGCCCATCGGCGGGTTCGCGGCAGCCTCGTCGACAAGGTCGGCCAGTTCCCACAGGACGGCCTGCGAGAGCAAGTTGGTATCGCTGTCGGCCTTGTCCAGAATCAGCCAGCGAATTCCGTCGGCATCGTCTCTGGTTCGCCAGTGTCGGGTCATGTGTCAGCGACTCGGGTTCCGAATGAAGGCCATCACCGCAACGTACTGGGCGCACGGCCGAACACGCGCCGAAACGCACGTCCGAAACCGGCGGCGGATTCGTATCCGGCATGTGCGGCGACGGCCTTTATCGGTGCGGTTGTGCCGCGTAACTCGCGGCGGGCCTTGAGCATTCGCCAGAACCGGATGTAGCGAAGGGGTGGCTCCCCGACCCGGTGATGGAAACGCTCCGTGAATGCCCTCGTCGACAAACCCGCCGACTTCGCCAGGTCCGGCACGCGCCAGGGACGGTCGAGCCGATCGTGGATTCGCTGAAGCGCAGCGTGAATGACAGGTTCGGACAACGCCGCCAGAAATACCGGCTCCGGTCCATCCAGTTGGCAGCGCCGCAACATCTCCACCAGCATGATGTCCGCAAGGCGCCGGGCGACGTGATCGAAACCGGGCCGGGCATTGATCAACTCGCCTTCCAACAGCCATGCTGCCCGGCCGAATTCGCTTTCGTCGGTGAGGTCCCGGGAACGCAGCAGCAGCCGCCCGGGCAGATGACGCGCCAGTGGATGGGGCAGTGCCCTGTCCAGGGCATAGACGCAACGCAGCAGGCGGGCAGGGGAGGATGCCTTGCCGGAATCGGGCCGCAACTCGTGCCGGCCTCCGTCGGCAAGCAATACGCCATCCAGTGAGCGAAGCTTGTACCCGGCGTCGTCGTCCATGCACTTCAGGGTGCATCCGCCCGAAACGACGAACCAGGCCTGCAGGCTTTCGTCGCGACCCGTGTGGATATCCCTCAGCCTGACAGGGTCGACCGAGGTGCACTTGAGATCGAGTACTTCCAATACTTCGCTCAGAACATCCATACCGGTCCACGGTATACCCAAACCGGGGAAATTTCACCACGGGCTGAACCAGGGCCTGTCAACACTACCCGAGATGGCTCAGTTGTCCCTGATTCAGGAACCAACCGATGGACTGGATAGCCTAACCTGCATAGACTGAACGCCAGGGGATAGAGTGCCATGTTCCGCAATTTACATGCCGCCGCATTTACGTTGATCGCCGGCTGCGCGACGAATCCGAATCAGGTCGTATCGCCTCGCTGCGACCTGTTCGATGACTGTTTCGATCGCGACCGGGTACGGGCTTTCCAGATTCTGGATCACGATACCCTGATCGTTGAAGTCGGCCCCTATCGCTGCCCGTTTCTGGTGGAAGTCGATGGATTCGATTGCCAACTCGCATTTGCAGCGCGCCCCGCATTTTATGACGATGATCGGCGCATCTGCCCCCTGGACAGGGCTGTCCTGGTCACGGATGTTTTCGCGGGCGGCTTTCCGGGGGATGTCTGCCGGGTTCGGGATGTTCGGGCCATCTCCGAGGACGAACTCCTGGAACGTTACGCCGCTGCGGGCAGAATTCCACCGCCGCCGCCTACGGGTACGGGGGAATTGCAGGTCGAAGAAGATTTGGAAGCTACAGCTCCCGCAGTTGAACCGATTGACGATTCGTCCGTAGCGGAATCATCGGTAGAAACTGAAGAGTCCTCGTAGCGGCGCCATCAGGTCAGGCGCCCTGGTCAATCACGACGGTTGCCGCGACTGGCGTTACGGCGTACAGATCGCCCGGCCGCGTTCTTCCAGGCTTTCGTTGTAGAGGACCAGCGCCGGGGCCATGGAGGAAACGAGATCGTAGATGCGCCGGTCATCGGAAGGGTGAGTGGACGCGAACTCGGCCGGCTCATCGCCTTCGCGGCTTTCGGCCATGTTCTTCCAGAGTTCGATACTCGCGCGGGGGTCGTATCCGGCTCTGGCCATGTATTCCATGCCCTTCATATCCGCGTCGGATTCCTGGCCGCGGCTAAACGGGAACAGGAGTCCGAACTGCGCCAGTGTTCGCCCCGCTTCACGCCCGACACTGCCGCCGTAGCCCCCGTAGTTGTACCCATACGGGTCATAGATTCCTCGACCGATCTGCTCGCCGACAGCTCCGGCGAGAATTTCCAGGATATCGCCGCCCATCTGCCGCCTGGCCCGCGCCATCACGTGGTTCTCGGTCACATGAGCGATTTCATGGCCAATGACGGCTGCAAGGGAGTCCACGGTGTCGGCCACCTTGAAGATTCCCGTGAACACGCCGATCTGTCCGCCGACCATGGCGAAGGCGTTGATGGCTTCGTCGTCGAATACCACCACTTCCCAGTTCATCTCGGAATAGGGCTCTTCCAGCACTTCGATAATGCTCCAGGCGACGCACTCGACGAACGGTTGAATCCGCGGATCGGCCGGCTTGGGAAGATCCCGCTTCATGGTAAGCCATTGAACCCGGGTCTCGCGCTCGATTTCCTTTGCATTGGCGAACTGCGCCTGGGCCGTGCACACGGCCGTCATTCACAGCCCGGCGGCCGCGGTGGTCAACAGGAGCTTACGGGATAACGATTGGTGCATGGCTTGTCCCCAAAGTCCAACAATCATAGACCGTTAGATGCATGAAGAACCCGGAGGTTCATATGACACTGCCAAGATAGCATATTCCGCCGGTGAGGGGAGTACGCTCCTTGCCCCTGCCTCAATCCCCTGATAAGCGGATAACGATGGGGGTTAAGCGGGTTGGGGT
>VYEH01000007.1 GCA_009843005.1 Pseudomonadota bacterium
ATAGATAACAGCTTATCCCGACCGTAACACTTATATTAAGGGTAATTGGCTCGAAGCTGCAAATTTGGCCAAGAAATCGAACCCAAGGTGAACAAATGGGTGCTTGACGTGCCTGTGTTTGGGTTCACGGAACTTTTCCGCTGCATAGGAGGATGCAATTGAAAGTTCTCCACCGTCTGTCGCCGCTGCCTGGAGCCTGTCATTTGACGATTTGCTGCCAGTGGTGAGTGAATATCGCCAGAGTTCGGCCCGTAACCGCCGAAGACAACCGGCCAATCCGCGAATCAGGCGGCCTTTCGCGCGGCACCGCGCTCCGGCCCGGTGAGCGCGGAAACATGTGTGACCGCTTTCGGAAAGACCGATGGGTTTCAGGGGGCCGTGCCCCTCAATTTCCCCGCACGAAATCGATCGGGGGGCTGTGTCCCGGGGACGCTCAAATCACCGGGGACACGGCCAACGTTACACGATCTCTTTCCCGGTTCCATCCATTCTTGCGCCCGTATCCGGGCCCTTCCGGCGCGGATTGACGGGGCGGTCGCCGGGCGCCGTCAGCTTTGTCCGGGCTCCTCCACAAGTCCGATTTCGCACTCCTGCTGAGTTTGGGAGCCGCCAGGACACGCGGGCGCGCCAATTTCGGGAAACCGGATATCGTTCACACGCCGGACTCGTCATACCCCGGTCATCCATCGCCGATTCGTCCGCAAGTGCAATTCGATGACGTCGTGTTCCGCACCCTCCACGACAAAGCCGCCGAAGTCACTCGTGGCGGTCCTGTCGCCGAGGTCCGCCATCCGGGCCGGGAACGACAACCCGGGCACAGGTTCGTCCTGAACACAAGGTCGACCTGGCCGGTTCTAGGGTTCGCCCGGAGTTCGGTCGTCCAGGCTTGGCCCACCGTGCGGCTCCAGTAAATCTGCTCCGGACTGAAATCCTCGTTCGGCGCCATCACAGGCATCGGATTTTCGCGCTTCGCAGTTTGCGTACCCTCCGGACCAAGGGCTTGCACCCCTTTCGCCGATCCGTGTTCGGTTCCGGCGCGGCTGATCGACCGATACCTTCTTCCCGTCCGGAATTAGCGAAAATGGGGCCAATACAGCGGACGACGACGCCCAACCGGCGGGGCCGCGAAGGCTCTGGCGGCGGCGCGGCAAACGAACCGCCTAAACCTGCCACGGCGGGGACGATTTCCGAAAGAATGCACCGATTCCTTCCTTCGCCTCTCGCCCCTCCAGCACATCGACAAGCAGGTCGGCGGTACCACGAATCGTCTCTCGGTCGATCTCGCCCCCGAGTCGCCTGACGAGGGATTTCGCCGTCCGCACAGCACCGGGTGCGGCCATGAGAAACGGGGCAACAGCGCCTTCGATTGAGCCGTCGAGTTCCTCCCCCTGAACAACACGGGAAAGGATCCCGAGATCGAGCGCCTCGTCACTGTTCATCAGCCTCGGTGAGGCAAACAACCAGCGGGAGTTGCCGACACCCAAACGTTTGACGACATAGGGCCCGATCGTGGCCGGCACGAGCCCGAGCCGGGTTTCGGTCAAGCCAAAGCGGCAGCTCGGTACGCCGATCGTCACGTCACAGGTGCAAATCAGTCCGATACCACCACCGAAAGCCTGCCCCTGAATGCGCCCGACAAGTGGTTTACCTAGTGAATCCAGCGTGTTGAGCATGTTTGCCAGGCGAGTCGCCTCTTCGATGCGAAACTCGTGGTCGCCGCCAATCATCGCTTCGAGCCAACCAAGGTCCGCACCAGCACAAAAACTCTTGCCCCTTGCCGAGAGAACAACCACGCGTACTCGTGGATCGTCGTCGAGCAGGATTGCCGCGTTCGACAGGTCGCCGATCATCTGCCCATCCATGGCGTTGTGGCGTTCGGGGCGATTGAGCGCGATCGTCGCGACGCCCCGTTGATCGGTGCTGACTTCCAGGGTCTGGAACTGTTCCACTTCAGCGACTCCGCGAGTTCTCTGCTTCGCAACTCTTTGCGCCGTTCGGCCCGATGCCTTCCCCCGACCACCCATGCGCGCCACCGGATTTCTGCAGGTACGTCATCGCCATTTCAGCGGTGACGCGAACCGACACATCCGGTACCCGCGTGCGGCAGCGACTCCCCGAACCCTCGCCAACCGGGCAGCGGATCCGGCATTTCCACCAACCGGCCGAACACTCCCGGAACATACGCCGTCTCTGGAGTCGGACGCATTGACGGTCTCAGGCATCCGGAACCGGGTAGAAGTCCTGTTCATACAGGCGGGCCTCTCCCGGGGCGGGCAACGTCGCCCTGAAGGCCGGCCGTTCGGAATTGCGTTCGTGATATCCCCGGGTGTTCGGGAACCCGTCCAAGCAGGTAAAATACCGCGCAACGTAGACGCAGTAACCGATGCAGCAGTCGACCGCGGAGAAACCGCTCGCGAGCAGGCAATCCTGGCGCTCCAGAGTGGTCTCGACAACGCCGAGCGTCTTTTCCAGACGCATGCGCTCAAGACGCATCACCGTCGGAGAACGCATCCAGGCCTCGCGCAGGAAAATGTGATGCTGGGTCAAGTTGGCCAGATGCTGGGCGATCGTTTCCGAAAAGTGCAGCCAAATGAGCCAGTTCGGACGCTCGGGATGACCGGGGGGCCGTCCGAGTCCGGAGTCCGGGAAGCGTTCGCACAGGTATTCCACGATGGCCCCGGATTCATGCATCGTCAATTCACCGTCCTCGAGTGACGGGACCCGGCCAGCGGGCGACAACTGCAGGAACTCACTCTGGCGCAACGTCCTGTCGAACGGCCAGATGTGGCTCTCGAACGGGACGCCGATTTCCCCCAGCAACCAATGGACCTTCATCGCACGGGTCTGTTTGCAATTGTGCAGCCGAATCATTGGATCGGATCCAGTTCGACCAGGAGTTCGCCTTCCTGCACTTGTTTGCCGACGACACACAACACGTTCGAGACCATCGAATCCCGCGCTGCTTCAAGTGAATGTTCCATTTTCATCGCTTCCATGGTTACGAGGCAGGCGCCGGCCCCGACCCGACTGCCGGGCTGAACCCGAACCGCCGCAATCCGGCCCGCCATCGGAGCCCGGACATCGCCAGGGTTCGCGCAACCGTCTCCGCCTTGTCCCGCCCGCACAGGCAGATCGATCTGCCAGTCATGATCGCCATGGACCCGGACAAGGTCACCTGTTCTGAACGCAGTCACGTCGACCAGGGACCCGTCGACGTCCCAGCAATCGTTCGAGACTGCCCGAACCCTTGTCGATCCGCCGCTGTCGAGAACCGTAAACGTGCCCGGCGGCGTGACCGAAACGCTCGATTGACGTTCGACTCCGTCCACGATCAGTACAACCTGCCTGGAAAGTGGCTGCCACAATGTGAAGCCAAGATCCCAGTCGTTGCCCACGGGGAGCCCTGCAGCAACAACTGCGGCAATCGCAAGAGCCGACCGGTCCGGGGC
>VYEH01000119.1 GCA_009843005.1 Pseudomonadota bacterium
GCCGTCCGGGCCGTGCATGTGCAGCGGGCCGAACAGGGACCGTTTCCAGCCGCCGAAACTGTGAAACGCCATCGGCACCGGGATCGGCACGTTTACGCCGACCATTCCGACCTGCACTTCCTCGCAGAACCGGCGTGCGCTGTCGCCGTCGCGGGTGAAAATCGCGGTGCCGTTGCCGAGTTCGTGCCCGTTGATCAGGCGCACGCCTTCATCGCGGCTGCTTACGCGCACGACGCTGAGCACGGGTCCGAAGATCTCTTCCTCGTAAATGCGCATGCCGGGCTTGACGTGATCGAAGAGCGTGGGGCCGACAAAGAAACCGCGATTGTCTTCGGTATACCTGAAATTTCGGCCGTCCCGGCGAAGCGTGGCGCCTGCCTCGACGCCGCTGTCAATGTACTTGCGCACCCGGGCGGCGTGTTGCGCCGAAATCAGCGGCCCCATGTGGGGTTCGGGTTCAAGCCCGGCGCCCGGACCCACGCGCATCCCGTCGATCTCCTCCTCCAGGCGGCTGACGAGCGTGTCGGCCATGTCGTCGCCCACGCAGACCGCCACGGAAATCGCCATGCAGCGCTCGCCGGCCGAACCGTAGGCCGCGCCCATCAGTGAACGTACGACCTGCTCTGGATCGGCGTCCCGCATGATGAGCATGTGGTTCTTTGCGCCTCCCAGCGCCTGTACGCGCTTCCCGCATGCGCTCCCCGTCGTGTACACGTGCCTGGCAACCGCGGTCGAACCGACAAAGCTGACCGCCTGAACGCGTTCATCGGTCAGCAGCACATCGACGGCCACCCTGTCTCCGTTGACGATGTTGAACACACCGTCCGGAAGCCCTGCCTCGGTCAGGAGTTCAGCCAGCCGCAACGTTGCCGAAGGGTCCTTCTCCGACGGCTTCATGACGAAGGTATTGCCGCAGGCGACGGCGACAGGAAACATCCACATGGGCACCATCGCCGGAAAGTTGAACGGGCTGATTCCGGCGCAGACGCCCAGCGGCTGCATGAGGCTGTAGCCGTCCACGCCCCGGCCGACGTTCAGGCTGTGTTCGCCCTTGAGCAGATGGGGAATCCCGGCCGCAAACTCCACCACCTCCAGTCCGCGCGTCAGTTCGTTGTCCGCATCGGAGAGCACCTTGCCGTGCTCCAGCGTGATAAGCTCGGCCAGCTCGCGCCGATGCTCTTCCACCAGCGCCTTGAAGGCGAACATCACCCGGGCCCGGTTCAGCGGCGTCACCGTCTTCCAGGACGCGAACGCATCCTGTGCGGCGGCGATCGCGGCCCGAGTCTCGTCCTCGCCGGAAAGCCCCACGCTGAGGCGCTGTTGGCCGGTTGCCGGGTTGAACACCGGCGCGGCACGCCCGGACGTGCTTGCGGTTCTCGTCCCCTTGATGTAGTTCCCGACCGTCTTCATGTCTCATGCCCTGCCTGGATACGGTAACGCCTTCACAATGCCATCTGCCTTTCCGCGAGCAACCGGCAGTCCGTGGTAATGGCTCAGCCGCATTCGGCCGGTGAGGCGCCGGGCGGTTGCCACCGACTGATAGGGTATGCCCGTCCTGCGGACCGCTGCAATCGAAACGTCGCAATTCAAGGCCGCCTTGCCGCCTTGCGGCATGAGGAACGCCTGATGAGTCCTCTAAAATGACCGGATCCCACGCAGAGGGACCGTCGACCAATCCAATGGCGCGCCATCCGATTTCGCTGAAACCATGAGCAAATGGAGGAGACTGCGACGATGCAATACCAGCCGGCAGATGTCCTGGCCAACCCTGAAGCGGAAAAAGAAACTTCGCCGACGACGGCCGATGTTGCGAGGCAGTACGAACAGTACGTCTTCCCGCAGGTAAAAAACCTCCACACCGAGCCCATGGTCGTGACCGACGGGCAAGGCGGCCGGGTCACGGATCTGGATGAACGCACCTACCTGGATTTCTTCGGGGGCATTCTCACGGTATCCCTCGGCCACGCCAACGAGGAGGTGAATCGGGCCGTCATCGCCCAGGTGCGGCGGCTCTCCCACATATCCACCCTCTACCCGACTCTGCCCATGGGCGAACTGGCGGAACGCCTGGCCCGCATCACGCCCGGCGCGCTGCAGAAGTGCTTCTTCACCGCTTCCGGCAGCGAAGCCGACGAGGCGGCCATCATGATGGCGCAGAGCTACACCGGCAACACCGAGATCATCGCCCTGCGCCACGGTTATTCGGGCCGCACCCAGCTTGCCCAGGGGCTGACGGGCAACGCCGCCTGGCGCGGCTCCGGCGACCGGGCCAGCGTGGTGCGTCATGCGCTGGCGCCCTACTGCTACCGCTGCCCGCTGAAGCTGACCTATCCCAAATGCGGGGTGGCCTGCGCCCACGATGTGGAGGAATTGATCCGAACCGCCACATCCGGGCAAGTGGCGGGCATGCTGGTCGAACCGATCCAGGGCGTCGGCGGCTTCATCACCCCGCCGGAGGAATACTTCGCCATCGTCGCGGAGATCGTGCGCAAGTATGGAGGCGTTTTCATCGCCGACGAGGTGCAAACCGGCTTCGGCCGCACCGGCCGCATGTGGGGAATCGAGCACCACGGCGTGGAACCGGAGATGATGACCATGGCCAAGGGCATCGCCAACGGCCTGCCGCTGGGGGCGCTGGTGGCCACCGCACCGGTGGCGGACTCACTGCACAAGTCCACCATCTCTACCTTCGGCGGCAATCCGGTGAGCTGCGCGGCGGCCAACACCGTGATCGATATCGTCGAGCGGGATAACCTGGCAGCCAATGCCGGGCGGCAGGGTGAGCGCCTGCGCGACGGCTTGCTGTGCATTCAGCGCCGGTTCCCCGCCCGCGTCGGCGACGTACGCGGCCGAGGCCTCATGCAGGCAATCGAACTGGTGGCCGACGAAACCGCCGGCGACCGAACGCCCGCGCCCGAACTGACCCAGGCGTTGCTCGACTCCGCCCGCGCGCGCGGGCTGCTGCTGGGCCGCGGCGGCACCTACAACAACGTGATCCGAATCGCGCCGCCGCTCAACGTCAGCGGTGCGGAGATCGACGAAGCGCTGGGCATTCTCGAGCAGGCGATGGCTGCGGTCACGTAGTGGCCCGGCAGGTAATTCCTGCCAGACCAGAGCAAGCCTGAGCCGCCGATACGAGGCGGGAGCCTCAGCAGCGGATGCGCCGGTTCGCGGGATCGTACATCGGCCTTGACGACACCTCTGCCGGTACCCGCTCCCCGGCCACTTCGATGTTGAAGGACCCCTCGACCGGGTCGGGCACCTTCAACGTATCGACGTAGCCCAGACCGATCGCGCCGCCAAGCGTGTGGCCGTAGGCGCCGGAAGTGACATGCCCGACCAATACGTCATCGTGCCAAATGGGTTCGTTGTGATAAAGAAGCGGCTGCGGGTCCAGCAGCCGGAACTGCAATAATCGCTTGGCCGATCCCGCCTCCCTTTCC
>VYEH01000426.1 GCA_009843005.1 Pseudomonadota bacterium
GGATCGAGTACCTGGGTCTGGCCGGAGTGCGCATGGATACCTATCCGTATTCCGGGGCGGAGTTCATGGCGGAGTGGACACGACGGGAGATGGAAGAATTTCCGGACTTCAACGTGGTGGGCGAGGAGTGGACCGAGAATCCCCTGATCGTCGCCTACTGGCAGGGCGGCGCGGAAAAGCACGACGGCTACCGCTCCTGGCTGCGCAGCGTGATGGATTTTCCGCTCAACTCCGTGCTCGCGTCCTCACTGGTGGCCGAGGAACGCTTTTCTCAGGGCTTTCGGACTCTCTACTCGATGCTGGCGAACGATATCCTCTATCCGGATCCCAATGAGCTGGTCATCTTCGGCGACAACCACGACATGAGGCGCGTCTACTCGCAGCTGGGGGAGGACTTCGCGCTGTTCGAAATGGCCATGGCGTACCTTGCGACCATGCGCGGTGCACCGCAGATCTACTACGGAACCGAGATTCTGGCCGTCAGCGGCGGAGACCACGGAATCATACGCAGTGATTTTCCGGGAGGCTGGGAAATTGATGCGGTCGATGCGGTCTCCGGAAGGGGCCTGACGGATGACCAGCTAAGAGCTCAGGAACTGGTGAAAACGCTCTTCAACTGGCGCAAGAATTCTCAGGCCGTGCATCATGGCGGACTCACCCACTTCCTGCCGAAGGACAGTGTCTACGTCTATTTCCGCTACCTGGACGACGAGAAGGTCATGGTAGTGCTCAACAAGAACACCGAGCCCCATACCCTCGCGCTGGAGCGCTTCGAGGAAGTGCTCGGCGATGCCGTCCGCGGTGTGGACGTCATTCGCGGCGGTACGTACGATCTGACTTCAGCCATCGAGCTGACGCCGCGCACGGCGCTGGTATTGCAGGTTGACTGAAGAGGGGAACCGTCCGCAGAAAGCCCCAGCAAAAGGGGGAGGATCATGAAGACTGTCGCTTATCCGGTGTTTTGTCTGGTTGTGCTTTTCGGCACGGAATCGATTGCATGCGAATTGGCCGTTTTCGAACAGCCGGCTGCAGACTCGCCCCACGGCGTCACGCTTGCCGGCGCGGAACGGAACGACGAAGGCGTCGGTTATTGCCAGGTGGAGGGCATGATCGCCAACTCCGAGGACGGGCAGAGCCGCATCCGGTTCCGGTTGCGCCTTCCGGATGAAGCCGACTGGAACGGCCGCTTCCTGATGTTGGGCAACGGCGGTACGGCCGGCATCTTTCAGGGCGAGAACCGGGCACAGGTCGCCCTGCAACTCGGTTACGCCACGGGACAGACCGATACGGGGCATACCCGGGACGGGCCCGAGGACTGGCTGATGCGGGAAGCGGAGGACGGTTCCGCGCGGCCCAATACCGTCGCCATAGAAGACTTCGGGCATCGGTCCATCCACCTCACCTCCGCGGTCGGCAGGCAACTGGTGGACGCCTACTATGCGGCGGCGCCGGAGCACTCCTATTACTTCGGTTGCTCCACCGGCGGGCGTCAGGGACTCAAGGCCATGCAGCGCTATCCCGCGGATTTCGACGGCATCGTTGCCGGGGCACCGGTTTTTTCGCTGACCCGCCTGAACATGTCGCAGGTATGGACGGCGAAGGAGACAGCGCGATTGGCGTCCGGGGATCAGGCGTTGTCCGAATCTCAACTGGATCTCATTTACGATGGCGCGCTGGCAGCCTGCGATGCGGACGACGGGGTCGTGGACCGCCTCATCGACGACCCTCGCCAATGCGGATTCGATCCCGGCGTGCTGCAATGCGCCGGATCGGAGACGCCGCCCCTGTGTCTGACCGAGCCGCAGGTCGATTTCGTCCGCATGGTCTACGACGGTCCTATCACCGACGCAGGTGAACGGCTCTACCCGGGCCGCGTTCCTGGGAGCGAAGGCAACGGCAGGCAGGGTTGGCAAGGCTTTCTGGGATCTTCCTGCCACAATGCCGAGGCGACGGGGCGCTGCGATCTGGTTGCCCGAGCCTGGTTTCAGGATCCCGGCATGGACCTGATGACTGATTTTGACATCGATGATCCGGCCCACGTCCTGGCGGCGGATACGTCCTTCTATTCGGGCGTCACCCGGGCGGACAATCCGGACGTGACCCCCTTCGTGCAGCGAGGCGGCAAGGCGATTCTCTACCACGGCTGGAGCGACCCTGGCGTCACGGCCATCGCCACCGTCGATTTATATGAAGCGATGGAGGACACCGTCTCGCGAAAACGCGGCGCCGAGGACTTTCGCGATCATGTGCGTTTGTTCATGGCGCCGGGTATGGCCCACTGCGGCGGCGGAGAGGGGCCCAACAACTATGTGGCGTCGGTCCTTGAGGCTATCGATGCCTGGGTGAGCGAGGGCGAGGCGCCGGATGCGATCGTGGCGACCCACGAGGAGCGGGGCATGTCCCGTCCCTGGTGTCCGTATCCGCAGGTCGCCCGCCTGAGTGATCCGAACCTGGACTCCAACGATGCCGAAAATTTCCAGTGCGTCGCTCCGCCAGAGTAGAGAATAGCCGTCAGTGGATCTACGTTAGACAGGCCGATCGGGAGCACGGGTGAACGGCGTCAGAACTCGGATCAAACACATATCGGACCGCAATTGGATTAGCCCACGGTCAGGGCCGGTCGCTTTCGCGGCCATTTTGCTGTTGCAGGCATTCGCCGGTGGGGCAGGGGCGCAGGAGCCAGCCCCTCGAGAATCCCCCAATGTGCTGCTCATCATTGTCGATGACCTTCGCCCGCAACTGGGCGCCTACGGTTTCGACATCATGCACACACCGAACATCGACCGTCTCGCCGAGGAGGGATTGCTCTTCCGGCGAGCGTACGCCCAATGGCCCGTATGCGGTCCGTCGCGGGCCAGCCTGCTGAGTGGACTGCGGCCCGACACCACCGGTATCTACAGCAACGGTCGGCGGGTGGATTCTTCGGACGCCGAGGTCGTTTCCCTGCCGGCGCACTTCAGGCGCAACGGCTACCGGACGCTCTCCATCGGCAAGGTCTACCACTCTCGGAACGACGATCTGGGCGCCTGGAGCGAACCGCCCTTCAATTCCGCGCCGAACGACGACAATTGGCAAGGGTATGGGTCTCCCGAGACCCATGCGTTGAGGCTTCGCCTGTGGGAGGAAGCGTTGGCGCAGGATTCGAATGCGCTGTTTCACCAATTCAACGCCGGCGCCGTGGAGCGGGCGGACCTGCCCGACAGCGAGTATCGTGACGGAAAGATCGCCGATATAGCCGTGGAGGTACTGCGGGAATACGCCGGCCAACCGTTTTTCGCGGCAGTGGGATTCGTCAAGCCGCACTTGCCGTTTGCCGCGCCGAGACGGTATTGGGATCTGTACGATCACGCCGAGCTGCAGCCGATGGCCGGCTCGACCCGGCCCGAAGGCACCACGGAGATTCCCTACATCTACAGCGAGCTGGAGTCCTACCGGGGCATTGGGTCGGACGATGAACTGACCGGGGAGCAGGTGCGGGAACTGATTCACGGGTATTTCGCCGCGGTCAGCTTCGTCGACGCCCAGGTCGGCAAGCTGCTGGACGAACTGGACCGGCTGGAGATCAGGAACAACACCATCGTCGCCCTGGTGGGCGATCACGGATTTCATCTGGGCGAGCAGGGCATCTGGGCGAAACACAGCCTGTTCGAACTGTCGTCGCACACGCCCCTCATAGTCAGCGTGCCCGGTCAGGAGACTGCCGGCGAGTCCACGGGCGCGCTGGTGGAATTGATCGACATCTACCCGAGCCTGGTGGAACTGGCCGGGCTCGATCCGTCGCCTGGATTTGACGGTGAGAGTTTCGTGCCGCTGATGGATGATCCGGACACGCCCTTAAAGGACGCGGCGCTAAGCCAATATCGGCATTTCATGGAGCCGTACCGGGAAATCATGGGATACAGCGTCCGGACGGACCGGTACCGGTTTTCGCTCTGGCGGGATAACGCACCCGAGGGAGCGGTGTTCGCAAGGGAGCTATACGAGTTGGGATTCGAGGGAGGCGAGTCGTTCAATCTCGCCGACGATCCGGCCTACCGGGTCGTGGTACAAGACTTGACGAATCGAATCGATGTCATACGGGGCGGAAACGCGCCCTAGGCGCCCGTGCCACTGGAAACCCTGGAGGCACGTCAGGCTTGCTCCGAGTTTGCAGAAACTTTCGACGCAGGGCACTCATACTTGCGCGAACCACCGCTTGTAGTCAGGATACACAGCAGGCTCAATCGTTACTCTTCTCGTCATCAGGCAAACCAACCTTGGGAAAATCAATGAAGAACTATCTATTCGGATTCTTGGCATCCTTGGCCGTTGCGCTGCCGTCGTACGCGGCACTCCAGGCCGGCGACGATGCGCCCCTGTTCGAGGCAACCGCGTCGCTGGCGGGCGAGGCGATGGATTTTTCGCTTCGTGACGCCCTCGACGAAGGTCCCGTCGTGGTTTACTTCTATCCTTCCGCGTATACGCGTGGCTGCAACATCCAGGCGCGTGAGTTCGCCGACAACATGGAAGCCTTCAACGCAGCGGGCGCCAGCGTCATAGGTGTTTCGCTCGACAGTATCGAGCGGCTCAACGATTTCTCCGCTGACCCCGAGTATTGCGCGGGCAAGCTGGCGGTAGCGTCAGATGCCAGCGGAGAAATCGCCAGGTCCTATGACCTCAATATTCGCGAGGGCAATCCCGAGGCGACGGATACACGCGGGATCACGATCGGCCACGACTTCGTGGAGCGCACAACCTTTATCGTGACGTCCGACGGCAAGATCGCACAGACGATCAGCGATCTGGCGCCGGCCGAGAACGTGCTGCAAGCGCTGGAAGCGGTTCAGAGCCAGTAGTCGTTACAGCCTCTCGCGGGGTCAAGTGCCTGCGAGAGGCAATCCTGGCGAACGACAATCCGGGCGTTTCGTCGCCCCTTACTCCAGCACCTGCTGCGCGTAGTCGAGGACGCCCTCACCGTCCACGCGGATTCGATACGACTCGACGAAGATCTTGCCGACGATCTCCTGTTGGGGATTGAGCACGAATATCCCGGGGTGGGGGATGCCGTACGTCCGGTCGCCGGGCTGGTGGTCTTCGTTCAGGATGCCGAGCGCCACCATGGTCGCGGTATCGATGTCGGAGATGAACGGGTAGGTGATCCCTTCGTCTTCGATGAACGCCTGTTGCAGTTCCGGTGCGTCGTAAGTGATGACGACGATGCCGATTCTGGCCTGTTCGAAAGCATCTACGTGCTGTTGCAGCTCCACGAGCTGGTTCTTGCAGAAGGGTCACCAGTCCGCCGAACGATTGGCGATGAAGATGGCGCCCCTTTCGCCCATGAATCCTTCGATGGAGGCGATCTCCTCACCTTCGTAGAGTGCACGAATGGGCGGAAACTGATCGCCGATGGCAAGGCCCGGGTCGAACCCGTCGGTATCCTCGGCGATGAACATCTCGTCCAGGTTCGGCTGGGCCATGAGCTGTGTACTCCAGGCCTGGGCCAAAACCGCCAACAGCGCCATGCCCGCTGCCAGGGAGCGCCAGTTATTCTTCATGATGGTACCTCCGGCTTTTGAATGCACCGCTGACAGCCGATTGTCTCCGGTCTCGACCCGAACTACAAGCGACCCCTCGTCTACCAACCTGTTGCCAATTGCTGGTGAGCCAACGTCTGTACCACGTGATCCGCGATCGCCAACGACGACGTGAGTCCCGGCGATTCGATGCCGTAGAGGTTGACCAGCCCCGGTATCCCATGCGCGGCCGGCCCCTGGATCATGAAGTCGCCCGGCGGATCGCCGGGACGGATGAGCTTGGTGCGCACGCCGACGTATCCGGGCGCCAGCCGGTCGCGGTCCACCCCGGGCCAATAGGTCCGGATGGCGTCGTGGAATCGGTCCCGGCGCGACTCGTCCACCGAGTAGTCGGGCGCGTCGACCCACTGGACGTCCGGACCGAATCGCGCCTGGCCATTGAGATCGAGGGTGACGTGCACGCCCAGTCCGCCGGGTTCCGGCACCGGGTACACCAGGTGGCGAAACGGGTGTTTGCCCCGGTAGACGAAGTAGTTGCCCTTGGCGAAACGTACGCGGGGGACAAGCCGCTGCGGCAGGCCGTCGATGCGCCGCGCAACGTGTTCCGCGGCCAGTCCGGCAGAGTTGATCACCGTCCTTGCCTTGACTTCGACCGGTTCACCCGCCGATCGGATGCGCAACCTGAAGCCTTCCTCGTCCACCTGCGCTTGCAAAAACTCGCATCGCAGGGCGAGGGTTCCTCCGGCTGCCTCCAGGTCGCCCTGAAACGACGTCATCAGCCCGTGGCCGTCGACAATTCCGGTGGAGGGTGAAATCAGCGCCGATGTGCAAACGACCGCAGGCTCCAGTCTTGCCACCCCGGCCCGGTCCATGATCGTCAGATCGTCGACTCCGCTTGCCTGCCCCTGGGCCTGGATCGCTTCCAGTTCCGCGTGTTGGGTTTCGTTCGCCGCGACGATCAACTTGCCGCAGCGCTGATGGCGGATCGATCGGTCCCGGCAGTAGCGGTACAGCAGTTCCTTGCCGCGAACGCACAGCTTCGCCTTCAGGCTGTCGGGCGGGTAGTGAATGCCCGCGTGGATGACCTCGGAATTGCGCGACGAGGTTTCCTCGCCGATCCGTCCGTGCCGCTCGATCACGAGCACGTCGCGGGCTTCGACTGCCAGCGCCCGGGCTATGGCGAGCCCCACTATGCCCCCGCCGATGACTACCGCGTCCTGCGACTCCATGGGCGGATACTAGTGTCCTGTCCCGCAGATTCCTATAGGGTATTCTGAGAACCCCGACTCAGGAGACCCTTCAATTGAACAATCCCAGATACTGGGCTTCCCAGTGGTATGCGACGAAGTTTGACGAAGAGCCGTGGCCCGGGGGCTGGTACTGGCACGATCAGCAATACAACTGGCACGGTCCCTACGAAACCGAGCGTGACGCCGCGGTTGCCTTGAAGGGCCACCTGGAGCAGGAGCGCGAAGCCAGCGACGCGCATGAGCGAACGCGGCCGCAATTCGAACTCTATTACCACCCGTTGTCGACGTATTCGCAGAAGGTCCTGATCGCCATTTACGAGAAGGACCTCGTGTTCAAGCCTCATATCGTCAACCTGATGGCGGAACGGGAACGGGAGCAGTACCGCAAGATCTATCCCCTCGGGAAGATACCGTTGATCGTGCTCAATCACGGCCCGCTCATACCGGAGTCCAGCATCATCATCGAGTATCTGGAGAGCCTGGGCGGTGCGCCGCTGATCTCGGCCAATACCGACGTGGCGCGCAAGACGCGATTCAAGGATCGGTTCATCGACTTTTACCTGACCGATTCCGTGGGCACGTTGTTCAGCGAAAGCCGCAAGCCGGAGAGCGAGCGCGACAAACGGAAAATCGAAAGAGCTCGTTATCGTTCGAAGGCGGTATACGACTTTCTGGAATACGAATTGAGCGAGAGCGAATGGGCCAACGGGGATGAATTTTCGCTGTCGGACTGTGCGGCCGGGGCAGCGTTCTGTTACGCCGCAAAGTACATGCCTTACGATGGGTATCCTGTCGTTTCAGCGTATGCCGAGCGACTGGCGGAACGGCCTTCCATAAGGCGCGTTCGCGAAGAGGTGGAGGCCCGCTGGCACAGCCAGGCCTGATTCTAGTTGATCTTGTGCAGATGCCTTGACAGGTTGTCTTCCGCCGCATCGGTTGGAAACAATTGCCTCACGTTATGGATATATACAAAGCCTTCCCGCCGATGCTCCGCAGCTCGCAAGTACAGGGTGTTCTCGCGATAGCGAGTATGGCGACTCGGATCTAACGCTACAAGAATGCGGTCGCCGGGGATGAATGTCTCGCTATGGATGCCGAGGGCGGTCAGTTCCCGCAAGTTGTCCATCTCAAGAGTCCAAGTCTGCGCAATCTCAATTCCATCAGGCGCCGGTGCGTCCGGAATGTCAACGATTTCAACGAGAATAAGTGGATGAGGATTGATTAACTCGAATTCCCTTACTTCCACCTCGGCAGTGAAGCGTTTCTGGTCGTCGTAGACGCCAATGACATTGTGGTGGCCAGGGGCGCTCATGCTCCAGGGCAGGAATAAAGCGATTGTGATCAGTCGATACATCAGTGTTTATGCAGTATACCGCTCCTGACGCCACACCATTCAGCACAACTCCGGGGGTTGGTGTCTCGGCTTACGCCATTGCCACCGCCGCCGCGATGTTGTCGAGCGCCCTGCGGACGAGCAGGCGGGAGGTTGCGAGGTTCATGCGCATGTGGCCCGCGCCGCCGGTGCCGTAGGCGCTGCCCGGGTTCAGGTAGATTCTCGCGTTGCTGCCAAACCAGCGCTGCATGATCTGCTCGGGCGTGACCGTGGTCTCCGACGTCCTGTTCTCTTCCTCGGCCAGTTCGCGGGCGCCGACACGCTCCGCCAGTTCGCTCACGTCCAGCCACGCCAGGTAGGTCCCCTGGGCCTTGGTGTACTTGATCGTCGGAATATTATCCCGCAGGTAGCGCTCCGCGAAGTCATGATTGGCGTCGATGTAGGGGAGCAGTTGATCAAGCCAGTCGTCGCCCTCGATGAGCGCGGCCCGGTTGGCTTCCATTCCCAGGGTGCTCAGATCGACTCGCGTATTGGAGCGCACGCGCGCGAGCAGGTCGGGGTTCGTCGAGAAGTACCAGGCGGCCTTCATTGCCGCGAGGCTGAAGGATTTGCTCGCGCCCTTGAAAGTGAGGCTGTTGTTGACAATCTCCCTGTCGGGAAGGCTGGCGAAGGGTGTGTATCGGTTGCCCGCGGTCACGAAATCGCAGTGGATCTCGTCCGCGAGCACGATGACGCGGTGCCGGAGGCAGATCTCGCCCATTCGCAGCAGGTCCGCTTCGGACCAGCAGTTGCCCGTCGGGTTCTGCGGGTTGCACAGGAGGAAGACATTGGCCCGCGTGGCGCGGCGTTCGAAGTCGTCCCAGTCGACCTGGTAGCGGCCATCGACGACCTGCATCTCGCTGTCTTCGGCCACCGTGCGCGTGAAGCGGAGTTCGAAGTTGTAGAAACCGTCGTAGGTGGGCGTGTTCATCAGCACGCTCGACCCGGGAGGAGAGAAGGTGCGGAGCGCAGCGATCAGCCCCGAATGCACACCCGAGATGAGTTCGATGGAACCCGGGTCGATTTCGAGCCCATAGCGACGTTGGTTCCAGTCCACGATCGCCTGCGTGAACGAATCGGGCCTTTCCAGGTAGCCCCAATTCTCGTGCTCGCAGCGCCTTGCGAGGGCCTCGGTGATGCAGGGCGCGGCACGAAAGTCCATGTCTGCAATCCCCATGCCGATCTCGATTTCCCCATCGACCCCTTCGATGGGCCGGTCCCACTTGATGCTCTCGCTGCCCCTGCGGTCGTAGATTTCATCAAAATCGAAGGACTGTCGGGAATTGGAGGCCGGTAGTCCTTGCGCGCCGGTCAGGCCCGGCCTTGCCCCGACCGCACCCAGGACGGCCGTCATTCCCGTTCTTCTCAAAAAGGCCCTGCGGCTGAGTTCATGGAGTTTCGGCATTTCAGCCTCCCAGCGGTGATTCTCGGTTATCGTGAAGCTGTACCGTCCGGCAGGGCGTACGCCAGCAGTTCCGCGCCGTAGCCCTGCCCACTGGCGGCGACCACCACGTACTGCCGACCGTCGAGCATATAGGTCATCGGCGCACCGGATTGCGGTGCAGGCATGTATACGGCGCCGATGTCTTCCCCGGTTGCCTTGTCGTACGCCCGGAGCATCGCGCCGCGCCCGTGGGGCGTCGTGACGAATCCGTTCTCGCCCGCGATCAGCAGGGTCGATGTCGCTAGCACGCCGCCGCGGCCGGGCCGGCCGGTGCGGGGGATGTCCAGGCCCGCCAACAACGGATGATCGCGCACCTCATCCGGCGTGTCGCCGTGGGGGACCTGCCAGACGATGTCGCCCGTGTTCATGTCGTAGGCGGTGATACGGGCATATGGCGGCTTGAGGATGGGCAGTCCCTGGACCGTGGGTGTGGCGCCCATACCGCTGACGGGCGGAAGGTCCAGGGCCGGATCCTGGACGACGCCCAGGATGTAATTCATGTCCGAATCCTCGCCGCCCGGCACGAGGCCGATGGCCGACACCTGCGTCTGGGACTGGATGTAGAGCATGCCGGTTTCCGGGTCGTAAGAGGCGCCCGGCCAGTTCGCGCCACCCGTCGACGAAGGCACCATCAACATGGCCAGCGGCCCCTCCCAGCGGCTCACCACCGGCGGCGTGAACATCGGTCCGATCTTGTAGCGGGACACGAGTTCGATGGCTTCGGCCCGCAGCTCCGGGGTGAAGTCGATGAGGTCATCGTGGGACACGCCCTGAAGGTCGTGGGGCGGCGGCCAGGTCACGAAGGGCTGGGTTGGGCTCGTGCGTTCGCCCGGAACGTCCGACGCTTCCACCGGGCGCTCCTCGATGGGCCATACCGGTTCGCCGGTCAGGCGATTGAAAACGTAGAGCCAGTTCTGCTTGGTCGGCTGGATCACTGCCGGAATCGGCACGCCGTCCACGACGAGATCGGCGAGCACCGGAGCGCTGGGAATGTCGAAGTCCCAGATTCCGTGGTGCACGAGTTGAAAGTGCCAGCGCCGTTCGCCGGTGTACAGGTCGACGGCCACGACGCTCTCGCCGAACAGTCCGTCGCCGTGGCGGTGTCCGCCGTACCAGTCGTTGGTCGGTTGTTCCACCGGCAGGAAAACCAGTTCGTTTTCCAGGTCCACGCTGATCTGCGTCCACACGCCGGTATTGCCCGTATAGGAGGCGGAATCGCCTTCCCAGGTATCGAAACCGTATTCGCCCTGCATCGGGATCGTGTGGAAGATCCACAGCCGCTCGCCGGTGCGCACGTCGTAGCCGCGAATGTAGCCCTTCTCGTTGCGCATGCTCACGGGACGCGATCCGACCAGGTGTGCAGCGCCGACGATAACCACGTCGCCCGCCACGATCGGCGTTGCCGCCAGCCCGATCTCGCCGGTGATCAGGTCCATGTCCTGATCGGCCTCGAGTTTAAGGTCCGCGACGCCGCCCTCGCCGAATCCCGGATCCGGAATACCCGTCACCGCATCCAGCGAAATCATCCGGTAGCCCTTGGTGACGTAGAGGATGCGTGACTGCTCGCCGTCGCTCCACCAGGCAAGCCCGCGCCCGGATTGCTGGCGAGGCGCGACTTCGCCCCGTTCGCCTTCGTTCTCCCGGTGCAGCCACAGCAGTTCGCCGGTCGCGGCATCGAGGGCGACCACCGAACGGCGTGTTCCCGCGGTGGTGTAGATGACGCCGTTGGCCATCAGCGGAGTGGTCTGGAGATTGAATTCAGGCTCGGGGCCGAGGGCGGCCGTGTTGAATCGCCAGGCGACTTCCAGCTCGTTGAAATTCTCCGCGTTGATCTGGCCATGAGGCGCGTAGCGGGTGTTGGCCAGGTCGCCTCCATACGTAAGCCATTCGCCACCGCTCGTATCGAATGCCTGGCCGAGGGCGGGCGCGTTCGCGAAAACGCCAAACAGGGCTGAACACAGTCCTGCCAGTACAACGCCACTGTAGCTGCCTCCGCCACAGGGCATTCGGTTGGCGATGCATCGACGCCCGGGTCGCCGGCGCGATCGATCTCCAACGTCTTCAGGTGAGCGCAAATTCCAGAAGTTAGTCATCGGCCTGACCCCAATCGCGGTATGCCCAGAGTGTGAACGCCATTATAGGAGCGAGGCCGGCCAGTTCAATTGGACCCGTCTTCGTCCCGCGTACTCGATTGATCGAGGAAGTGATCGGCCTGGCAGAACGGCTCGAGTCAATGGGCTATCGGGCGATTCCCCACCTGGCCGTGCGCCGCATCGAGAGCCAGGCACAACTCGGGGGTTCGCTGGTAAGACTTCGATCAGCCGGTATCGACCGTGCCCTGCTCATCGCCGGCGATCTGCCGCAGCCTGCCGGACCCTATGACAACACCATGCAGGTACTGGAGACAGGGCTGCTGCCGATGCACGGCGTCAACACCATCGGCATCGCCGGACACCCGGAAGGCAGCCGGTTCGTCGGCCCGACCATGCTCCGTCGGGCGCTGCAGGACAAGGCCCGATTCGCGGAGGACACCGGGATGCGGATGTATGTGGTCACCCAGTTCGGTTTCAACCCGCATTCAGTAACGGCCTGGGAAAAGGCGACCGCATCCGACGGCGTGGAACTACCCATTCATGTAGGCATGGCCGGAATGGCGCCGCTGAAGCAGCTCATGCGATACGCCGTACGATGCGGCGTCAGCGCTTCGGCACGCCTGCTGCTCGGTAGGGCGAGCGCACTATCGAAGCACACTCGTCTGGCAGCCGTGGACGAACTGGTTGTCGAGTTCGCACGGTATCGGCTCTCAAGCCCCGAATCCAGGATAGTCCGCGCGCACTTTTATGCGTTCGGCGGCGTGGAACGCACTGCGCGGTGGTTGAAGTCGGTAAGGTCGGGGCAGTTTGACATTTAGTCCCGCCGCCGCATAGTGACCGCGATTGATTAATTGGCGTATCAGGCCACGTCCCGGATTGCCAGCCAGGAGTCGACCTGGAATGTGCTGATACGGCATTATCAGTTGCATGGAGTATTAGCGCGCACAGGCCAGAATTTTTGAACGGGGCAATCGCTCCGGGACAAACCACAGGAGATTTCAGGAATGCTACGAGCGACTGCAGACATCATGCTGCCCACCACGATCATCGGATCGCTGCCCCGGCCGAGCTGGTTCACGGAGAACCTGGGCTCGGAGACCTTTCTCCGCCGGTTGATGAACTCGCGCTATCGGGAACAGTACATCGATGCGGTCGCGGTGCACCTGCGCGATCAGGAGGTCGCAGGCCTCGACATTTGCACGGACGGAGACGCCCACTACGACGAGGAAGTGGGCGGACAAAGCTGGACCAGCTACCCGTTGTTCCACATGGACGGCCTCGAACGCACCGATCCCCAGCCGACCGTGATGAAGACCGGCGGCGTGGCGTTCCCCATGGGCCACATTCTCCACGACTACCTGGAGGCCCGTATCATGCCGCGGGTTGTCGGTCCCATCGGCCGCGGCGATCTGCAGTACACGGCCATGTGGAAGACTGCTCAACGACTTACCGCCAAACCGGTCAAGTTCGGGACCGTGACCCCCGACATACTCTCCGCGGCGGTGGACGACCAGTACTACAGCGATCCCATTGACCGCATGATGGCGTTCAGCGATGCGTTGAACGAGGAACTCCATGATCTGGCCGACGCGGGCTGCCCGATCGTTCAGATGGAGGAACCGGCCCTTCACATGATCCCGGTGCGGGGCAAGGTCTTCGGCAGGTACGACATGGCCGACATGGCCGGCGTATTCGATAACACGGTCAGGGGATTGCGCGAGAAGACAGAGGTCTGGTGTCATACCTGCTGGGGCAACCCTTCGCAGCAGCGGATGTTCAAGGAGGTCCAGAGCTACGAGTCGGCGCTCGAAACCTACAACGGGATCGATGCCGATGTCATCACCTTCGAATCCACGAGCTCGGGGATGCGGGACATACCGGCCATCGGCAGGGTGATCGAAGAGAAAAAGATCGCCATCGGCATGATCGACCATCATTCACTGCAGATCGAGCGGCCCGAGGAAATCGCCCAGCGGATCCGGGACACCCTGAAGCACATCCCGGCCGAGCGGTTGATCCTGTGTTCCGACTGCGGCATGGGGCGCGAAGGCATGAGCCGCCGCCATGCCCGCTACAAGATGGCCGCGCTGGTGCAGGGCACCAATATCGTAAGGAGGGAACTGGGACTTCCGGAAGCGGAATGCCTGGCCGCGGACGGCCGCTACTCGCTGGTGCCCGTCGAGTAGCGGGGCGCCGGGTCAGCGAACAGTGAAACCCGTCGGTCGGCCTGTCGCCTACCTGTACCTCGTCCTGACCATGGTGCTGTGGAGCGCGGCACTGGTCATTGCCCGGGGCATACACGAAACGGCGCCGCCGTTCGCGCTGACCTTCTGGCGCTGGGTGGGGGCGACGATTGTGCTGCTGCCGTTTGCGCTGCCGAGGCTGCGCAGCGAGTTTCCGGCGACGCTCAAGTCGTTTTGTCAGGTCTTCGGCATTTGTGCGTTCATGGTGGTGGCAACCACGTTGTCCATTGTGGCCGTGAGTTACACTACGGCCATCAACGCCACCGTGATCAACGCCACCCAGCCCGCCGTCACGGCCGTGGTCGCACTCGCGCTATTGGCCGAGCGGTTGTCGTGGACGCAGGTTCTGGGGATCGTTTCCGCGTTCGCCGGCATCCTGGTCATGGTATTCCAGGCCAATCTCGGCGCCTTGCTGCAGCTGAGCATCAGCAGCGGTGATCTGATCATGTTCGCGGCAGTGTGTTTCTGGTCCTGTTACGCCGTGGCGCTGCACCGGGACATCGGACTGCCCAGCCTGCCCGTGCTGCTGTTCCTGATCTCCGCTTCCGGCATCATTGTCGGGCTGCCGTTCTACGTGATGGAATCCCTTGCCGGGCGGACTTTCGTTGCCTCGATACAGAACATCACCGCGGCCGTCTACCTGTCCCTGGCCGCCACGCTGATTGCCATATACCTGTGGAGTTCGGCGATCCGCTCCGTGGGCGCCAACCGGGCGGCGGTGTTCCTGAACCTGATACCGGTCTTCGGAGCCGCGCTTGCCGTCGGGTTCCTCGGGGAACGCCTTTTCGCCTACCATCTCGTCGGCGCCGGACTGATAGTCACCGGAATCTTTCTCGCGGTGCGTCCGTTACGCGCGCTTCCCGGCGAGACTTAGCAGCTGCACCCCTGCCGCGGGCCGTCAGTCAAGCCGCTTGCGGAAGCGGACCATGGCCAGCGTCATCGAGATCACAAAGAGGATGCCGAGCTTCTGCAGCGGCAGCAGCAGGTCGGCCAGCTCGGCGCCCTTGAGAAGTATGCCCCGGACCAGGACGATAAAGTGCGTCAACGGCAATGCCTGTGCGAAGTACTGCGCCGGTTGGGGCATGCCGTCGAACGGGAAAATGAATCCCGACAGCAGGATCGACGGCAACAACAGGAAGAACGTCAACTGAAACGCCTGGAATTGCACCTTGGCAATCGTTGAAATCAACAGTCCGAACCCAAGGACCGCGACGACGTAGGCCAGCGAGGCCACGTACAGGTCCAGCAGGGTGCCGCGCAGCGGTACGTCGAAGAGAAACACAGCGGCGGAGAGGATCAAGGTCACCTGCAGCAGGCCGATGAAGATGTAGGGAATGATCTTCCCGAGCATCAGTTCGATGGTCCGGACCGGGGTGGTGATGAGCAGTTCCAGGTTGCCCCGTTCGCGCTCGCGGACGATGGCGATGGAGGTGAATAGCACCATGGTGAAGGTGAGGATGACGCCGATCGTCCCCGGCACGATCATCACCGCGGAGCGGCCCTCCGGGTTGTAGAACTGACGCATGGAGAACAGGCTGCCTTGCTGGCTGCGCCCGGTTCGCGGGACCATGCGTTGCGTCGCGCCGTGCTCCCGCAGTGCAAAGGGCATGTCTGCGATGGCGGAGACGATGCCGGGTATGAGCGGGTCGGTGGCGTCCACCAGCAACTGGGCTGCTTCGCGATTGGGGTCCTGCAGACGTCGTTCGAAATCCCGCGGAATAAAAATGCCGACAACGATCTCGTTGCCGAGCAGCATCCGTTCCAGTTCCTCCGCGGTTGCCGCCTGCCGCACCGGGGCAATGACCTGCGTTGCGGTCAGGTCGGCAACCAGCCGCCGCGAAGTCTGGGTGCCGGCCTGATCCGCGATGCCGGCGCGCAGGTTGCGTACATCCAGGTTGATCGCGTAACCGAATAGCGTGATGAGAATCAGCGGTATCCCGATGACCATGGCAAAGGTCAGGCGGTCCCGCGCCAATTGCCTGAATTCCTTCAGGGCAACGGCCCACATCCTTCGAATCCCTTTCACGAAGGTCTCCTGCCGGTTGCGGCTACGAAGACGTCTTCCAGACCGGCCTCCGCCATGGACACATCGGCGTGGAGGTTGGCGTCCGCGATGGCCGCCCGGATTAATTCGACGGGATGTTCCGTCTCCGGGTCCAGCAACGCATGCAGGCGGCTGCCCAGTTGCGTCAGGTTCCAGACACCGTGAAGCCCTGACAGTGTCTCCCGGAGCGACTTGAGGTCCGCTCCGGTGATCTCGATCACGGTCGCGTCGATGTTCCGCATCAATTCCAGTGGTTCGCCTTCGCAGACCAGGCGGCCACGATCCAGGATGGCCAGGCGATGGCAACGCTCGGCCTCGTCCATGTAGTGGGTCGATACCAGGATGGTCGTTCCCCGGTTGATGAGTTCGAACAGCGCGTCCCAGAAATCGCGGCGGGTCTGCGGGTCCACGGCACTGGTGGGTTCGTCCAGCAACAACAGCGGTGGGCGGTGGAGCAGGGCGGCGGCCAGGGCGAGCCGCTGGCGTTCGCCGCCACTCAAGTGTTCCGCGCGGCGCTTGCGATAGCGTTCGAGTCGGTAGGCCTTGAGGCTGTGTCGGATGCGGTCGCGGCGCTCGCGCCACGACAGCCCCTGTATCTGGCCGATGAACTGAAGGTTCTCGAGCACGGTGAGATCCCGGTAGAGAGAGAACTGCTGGGTCATGTACCCGATGAGCGTACGAATTCGTTCGGCGTCCCTGGGGAGATGTCGCCCGAGTACATCGACCTCACCCGTGGTGGGTTTGAGCAGGCCACAGAGCATTCGAAACGTGGTGGACTTGCCCGATCCGTTCGGGCCCAGGAAACCGTAGATCTGCGCTTCCGGAATCCGCAGGTGCAGGTCGTCAACCGCCAGGACCGCGCCGAACCGGCGGCTCAGATTGCGCGTTTCGATGGCGGCGGAAGCCCCCACGCGTCACTCCCCAAGCGTCGGAAAATCCACTTCCACCGGTATTCCGGTTGGCAGGCCGGTTGCCGCTTCTCCGGTCAACGTCACTTCCGCGAGGTAGCTGAGACGGCTGCGGTCCCGCTGCGTCAGCGCGAAGTAGGGCGTGAAGGCGGCTTCCGAGGACACGAAGCGGACCGTGCCCGCGAATTCGGTGTCGATGCCGTCGGTCCGTATGACGGCAGCCAGACCCGGCGTCACACGGGCGCGAACGGGCTCGGGCACGTAGATTCGCGCATAGGGCGCAGCATCGACCAACAGCGTGGCCACCACGGCGCCGGCGGCGGGGCGTTCACCGGGCTCGTAGGGCAGTACCTCCACGGTGCCCGCAGCCGGTGCATGCACGGCAAGCCTCGAAACCGTGATGCGCAGGGCGTCGATGGTGGCGGTGGCCTCATCCACCGCAGCCCGGGCCTGGGCCAGCTCTTCGGGGGTGGTGCCTTCCAGATACTCCTGCAGCCGGGCTTCCGCGCCTTCGAAGTCGGCCTCGGCCAACTCGCGGCGCGCGAACGCGGTGTCGAGCATCGAGGGACTGAGCAGGCCGTCATCCACCAGGGCCCGCACCCGGTCGTACTCGCGGCGCTGGGCGTCGAGATTCTCCCCGGCGCCTTCCACGCGGGCTTCCGCCTCGGCGATCCGCTCCGCGCGCGGACCGCGGACCAATTCGGCCAGGCGTTGCCGGGCCCGCTCCAGGGCGGCCACGGAGGCCGCAAGCCGCGCCTGGTGGAGTGCATCATCCAGACGCAGCACGAGTTGACCCTCCTGAACGGCCTGACCTTCGACTACCGCGATCTCTACGATGGGTTCGTTGGCTTCGGCTACCAGTTCGACACGGTCACGTTCCAGCGTGCCCACGGCGGGCAGAGGCGAGTCGGTGCTGTCGCAGCCCGCTGCCGTCAGCGCCGCCGTCAGAAACCAGACTCTACCGATGGAGTTCGTACAGGCGCCCGACCGACGCAGTCCGGAATCGCAGGAATTCTCACGTGTAAACGGCATTCCGCCACTATCCCGTTGCCGACTTGCCACGCAGGTTAAGGTAACCCGCTGATACCCACAAGGTCGGGGACGGGTTTCCCTGGCCGGGCAGCGCATTACTCCGCCGCGTCGTGCTGGTACACTCGGTGGGTCGAGGCGAGTTCAAGGACGCATCCATGGAATACATCAATCGTATGAACATCGGCCGCGCGCTGGTGCTGTTTGGTTTTGTGGTGGGGCTTCGCAGCGTGTATTTCACGTGGACGCATATCGGCAGCGACCTGTTTCTGCTGACCCCTGAGGGTCCCCTTGCGCAAACTCATAGCTGGCACCACTTCTTTCGCGAAGTATTCGGGGATTTCGGTGCAATGATCGGCGTCTGTATCCTGCTGTGGGCGCCGGTTCGACTCCGGGCGCCGGCGGTCTGGTGGACCATGCTTGTGCTGCTGCTGGGGTTCTACGCGCCGTTCTGGGTCGGGGTACCGTTCATGCCTGAACTCGCCGCACCGAGCCTGAACTCTGAAATACAGCACATCGTGATGGCGGTTCCGCCGCTTGTGGGACTGTTTATCGTCAGGCGAGAGTACGTT
>VYEH01000058.1:0-1032 GCA_009843005.1 Pseudomonadota bacterium
GGCTTTATGGTTACGACCGCGTCGTGGAAGCAAACTGGGAGGAAATTCAGGACGAGTTCAACTCGGCGATTCCCGGCGCCAGCTACGACACCGAGAAATTCGTTGCGCCCTACGATGACCAGGACAACTGGGAGAGCCGCCACAAGATGCTCGCAGGCATCCCCTCGTTTCAGGAGACGCCGCTCTGGAACCACGGGGGCGCATTCATCTCGATGGTCCTGCCGTTTGACGGGCAGGCCTATTGGGAGTTTCGCGAAGTCTACGACCGGGTTTATCAGCAGTACGGCCGGCGCTACTTCGGCGGCGCCCTGCACAACCACTCGCCCTGGAGCCTGATCGCGCTCGGCGCCGCGCCTGTCGTGCGTGACGATCCGGAAGCGAATGCCCGTTCGCGGGAAATGGCCATAGCGCTGATCGAAGAATCCGGCAGGCTCGGCTATGGCGAGTATCGCGCACCGACACCGTTCGCCGATGAGGCCGCCGGCGCTTACGCCTGGAACGACCATGCCCTGATGCGTTTCTTCGAAACAATCAAGGACACCCTGGATCCCAACGGCATCCTGGCTCCGGGCAAGAGTGGAATCTGGCCGAGACGCTACCGGGAGGACCGCGCATGAGAAGGATTGCCGTAGTTGCTTCACTGCCGATCCTGGCATTCGCAAATGGCGGCGCAGCAGCCCAGGACGCCACACTCGCGTTGGGAGAAAGAATCTATCTGGACAAGTGCGAGTACTGCCACGGCGATGGCGTGCAGAAAGGCGGAACCTACGTGCTTCAGGCGCGATACCAGGATGCCCTGCCCGCGTTGCTGACCGAGCGCACGGATCTTGCGCCCGAGTACATCAGTGCCGTATTGCGCACCTGGACGAATGGCATGGCGCCGTTCCGGCCGACGGAAATTTCCGACACGGAACTCGAAGCCCTTGTCGCCTTCCTGACTCGCAATAACGAATGACAAAGGCGCGGGGAGCGGCGCGTTCATACTCATAACGGAGATCAGCCTCATGCCACTCCCACCGGGTTTGAACGAGT
>VYEH01000058.1:1042-3438 GCA_009843005.1 Pseudomonadota bacterium
GTCTAACCGAGTCCGATTTCTCGGATCTTCTTGCGGAATTCGGGCAGGCGGTCGGAAGCGAGTACGTCTACTCGAGCGATGAGCATCTGCAAGGCTATCGCGATGGCGTGTCGCCGCTCTACCAGACGGATCAGGAACCGGTGCCATCAGCGGCGGTGGCGCCGGCCAATGTCGAGGAAGTGCAGGCGGTCGTTCGGATCGCCAATCGCTACCGGATCCCGTTCTGGGTGAACTCGACCGGCAAGAATTTCGGTTACGGCGGCCCCGCCGGGGTGGTCAACGGCACGGTCAATCTGGATCTGAAGCGCATGAACCGCATCCTTCAGGTCAACGAGGCGAATGCGTACGCCCTCGTCGAGCCCGGGGTCAGTTTCTTCGAGTTGTACCGGTACCTGCGGGAACGGGACATCAAGTTGTGGCTGGATGTGCCTAGTCCGGGCTGGGGCAGCATCATCGGCAACACCATCGAATACGGTCTCGGCTATACCGACCAGGGCCAGCGCGTTAACTTCCTCTGCGGCATGGAGGTGGTGCTGCCGAACGGAGAAGTCATGCGAACCGGTCAAGGCGCCATTCCGGGCAGTCAGTCCTGGCAGCACTACCGGCGAAGCATCGGACCGCGTATCGACGAATTGTTCTGCCAGACCAACTACGGTGTGGTCACCAAGATGGGCATCTGGCTGCGCCCGGAACCGCCCGCCTACCTGGCTTGCTCGATCATGACCGACCGGAATGAAAAGATCATTCCGATGATCGACACGATGCGCCCATTGAGGCTCGGCGGGATCATCAATAACAACGCGACGCTGTATCGCTATCCGTTCGTCCAGGAAGGGGAGGAAAATCCGGACAATCCCGGCGGCTGGAACAACCGCGTTGCCTTCTATGGCCTCAAGGGGGTCGTCAGGCAGCACTGGGAGCACGTGCAGGATGCGTACAACGATGCCATGCCGGGGACCACGTTTGCATCCAACCTCTACACGACACCCTACGACCTGGACAGCCTGGGCCGCAGCCCGGATCGGCTGATGGCCGGCATTCCGAGCCTCGGTTCCTCCCTGCACAAGACCTACTTCTCCATGGCGCTGCCGTTTGACGGCCAGGCGGCGTGGGACCTGATCCTGCTGCTCGACGAGGCTTCCAAACGGCACGGCCGACGCTACTTCGGCATGGCCCACCACGTGGAAACTCCGCATGAGATGGTCACCACTTCAAGCGCGCTGCTGAGACCGGGGGATGACGAATACAATCAAACCACCATGAGAATGATCAAGGACTGGATTGTCTCCACCGGTGAGCAGGGACTGGGGCCCTACCGCGTATCGACTCCCTACATGGACGATGCCATGGCCCAGTTCAGCTTCAACAATCACAGACTGCTGCGATTCTATGAAGAACTGAAGGACGTGATCGATCCCAACGGCATCATGGCTCCGGGGAAGAACGGCATATGGCCTCGCCACATGCGGGAGAACCGCGCATGAACCACATACTGATCCCTGGCAGCCTGCTATTCGCACTGTCGGTGTCTGCGGACCATGTAGCTGCCCAGGATGAACTGGTCGAGCGCGGGCGCGAGGTGTACGACAATTGGTGTGCGATCTGTCACGCGCCTGGCGAAGGCGCCACCCGCATCCTTGAAGAGCGCTATCTGGGTTCATTGCCCGCCGTGGTCGATGAGCGGACGAACCTGACCGCGGAATTGATCACCGCGCGGGTGCGCACTTGGGTCGCGCCCCAGATGCCGCCGTTCCGCCAGTCCGAAGTATCGGACGCGGACCTCGAAGCGGTGATCGCCTACCTGAAACGAAACGATGAGTGAAAGTATGACCAGGAAACTATTTACGGTCATGGCAATGCTGTTGCTTTGCACGGCCGTTTCGCAGGAATCCGACCCGCCAGGTTCGGGCTATGCCAGCATGGATGGGGATGTCATCAATTACGAGTACTATGATTTCGGTGGATTCCAGCTCTTGATGTCAGACCATAGACTGAAATGGCGTGGCGCCGGCGGACTGTTCGACGGTGTGGTTGCCCTGGTCAGTCCTCAGGTATCGGAGGTCGCCGACAATATCTTTTTCATGTCCTGGCCGACCCAGGGCGAGGGCGGCGACAATGTCGTGGTCAATTTCAACGCCATGACGGTAAACGCACATCTCGGCGGGGGTGACCGGTTCCGGCTGATTCATGGCGTCGTGCATTGCCGCAACTCCAGCGACTGCATTGCTCCGGAGGGGGATGTGATGAGCCCCGACGAGGTGATGCAGACTCTGAGGGCCAACGCTCAACGCACCGGTCTGGCAGGTCCGCCCGGCGGCCCTCCAGGCGCCCCGATGGAAGCGGGCCCGCTATCACCTGCGGACCTGGCCGCCAGGGAAGCGTTGCGCGGCAAATTG
>VYEH01000224.1 GCA_009843005.1 Pseudomonadota bacterium
GTGTCGATCTACTGATGGGCGGTGGGCGGCTCGCCCGATGGTCCGAAAACACGATCGGCGGCGATCCCTGGAGCGTAGACCCGGAGAAGGCCGCGGCCGCCCGGGGTGAGGGGATCTTTCGCGTCTGGAGCCGCGCCATCGGCACCTGGTACTTCGGCGCCGACAGGGGTGGTTACAGGCTTACACCTGAAGCGTCAGCCGCCAGCGCCGCCTGGGACGACATCGAGGACAACCCGATATTGGACTGCGTACCGCCGGGCATGCCGGCCCTTATCGGCAATCCATACCCCATGGAATTCGTCCAGGTGGGCGACGTGATCGAACTGCGCTTCGAGGAATTCGACCTGGTGCGCAGGATCCACCTTGATTCCACCGTCGATCCCGCCGACGTTGCAGCCTCGCCGCTGGGCTACTCGGCGGGAAATTGGGATGGCGACACCTTGATGGTGACCACAACGCGCATCAACTGGCCCTATTTCGACCGCGTGGGCGCCCCACAGAGCACGGACGTCGTGGTCGAGGAAGCGTTCCGGGCAGTGGATGACGGCGAGGGGCTCGAATACACCATGACCGTTACGGATCCCTCAACCTTGCTGGAGCCCTTTGTCTGGGAAGCTGCCTGGGAATGGCGGCGCGGTGAGGAAGTCGGTCGGTACGACTGCACGCTTGAGGAGTAGTTGCCGCAACTGACCGCCCCGGTCCCATAGCGGTTCGGGTTACTGAATTTGCCGTTGTACCCCGTCGGGCATGGTGATGGTCAACAGGCGCATCAGTGGGCGGCCGTCGCGCGAGGGGATGCCCCTCGCAGAAATCTCCTGTCCCGGTTCCAGGTTTTGCGGTGTCAATCCCTTGCGAACCAGCATACCTGGCGGGTACGCCACAAGCATCGGCGCGACAACGGCCCGATCCTCCCGACATGGCCCGTTCGCCAGAACCTTTGCGCACAAACTTGACAACCGTCAAGTTGTTTGGGCAAAGTTACTGACTTCAAGGTTACCACCGGCAAGAAGAGGCATTGAGCCAGCCAGCCTGTCGTAGTTTGGCAACATTTGGGGAGACCGATATGAACACCGTGTTCCGAATCACTATTGTTTCAATGTTGGCCGGACTGATGGCCGCACCACCCGCATTTGCGCAACTGGAGGAAATCATCGTCACCGCGACCCGCCGCGCAGAAAGCCTGCAGGATGTCCCGATCTCAGTCACCGCCATTACGGGTGAAGCAATCCAGGTGGGCGGATTCTCCGACATGGAGGAGGTATCGGTATTCGTTCCGAATCTGTACATGGCAGATACGTTTACCGGACAAGTACTCGCCGTTCGCGGTATCGGCACGAGTCCCGGAAACGAAGCGTTCGAACAGGCCGTCGCACAGTTTCATGACGGCGTCTACTACGGTCGTGACAATCTCGGGCAAAACGCCTTTTTCGATCTCGAACGCGTCGAGGTCGTGCGCGGGCCGCAGCCGACATTTGCCGGCCAGAGTGCGACGGCAGGTGCGCTGAACTATGCAAGCCGCCGTCCAGGCGACGCGTTCGAAGGCAATCTCAATCTCGCCTACGGCACAACCGATGAAACGAGTGTCGAGTTCGGCGTCGGCGGGCCCGTCACCGACACCTTCGGGGCGCGCCTGGCCGGACGCTACTTCGAGCTCGGCGACTATTGGTATACCCAACGTCTCACCGGCGCCAATCTTGGCATCAAGGAAAACACGTCGATGCGCTTCATCGCCGACTGGGCGCCGAGCGACAGTTTCGAGCTGGTGTTCAAGTACGAAAATCACGACATCTATCAGCTTGGCACGCCCCGCGAGAAGTCGCGCTGCGAGACACGTCCCCAATTCAGCATTGCGAATCCGGCACTCGCGCCGGGGATACCCGCGCTGTGCGCGCTCGACGCCCTGTATAACGACATGGATCTGACCACGCTGACCGGTGTGACGGGATCGGGCGGTTCACAGGATGTATATGACGCCATTCGCGCGCTCAATGCCGAAATCATTTCCGGCCCGAACTACGTTTCGGGCGTGACTCCGCTTTGGTCGGGCGTCGCCGAAACCGGTATGCGCAGGAGCCCGATCGCGGAGAATCTGAATGACCTGAGCCAGTTCAATGAGCAGGAAGACCGGGAGCAGGATGTCGACATATTCGCACTGAGTTTCGACTGGGACCTGGGCGGCAGCGGCTACACACTGAGTTCGACAACATCGCTGGTCGAATACGACAAGCACGACTGGCTCGATCCGGATGCGAGCTCGTTCGCGATCGTCAGCGACGAACGTACAGAAACATTCGAGCAAACGGGACAGGAGCTGCGGATCACTTCTCCCCTCGATCAGAGGTTCAGCTGGATGCTTGGCACGTACTGGCAGGAGCACGAACTCGATACGGAAATTGACGTCTACGTCGGCTTTGGCGTCGGTTTCGGGAATCTTCTCGAAGAAGAGTCCGGCTGGCAAAGCCTGTTCTTTGCCGGCACGTACAACATCACCGACCAGGTGCGGCTGAATTTCGGCGGACGTTATCAGGACGTCGAGAAAACCGCGGTTTTCACACCGTCCATCGCCAGGCCGAACGGTAACCTGGCGGCTGGCGAGGCCACTGCGTTCGGACCGCTGAATCCACTGTTCTCACTGACCGATCTCAGCGTTCAGACGGACGACGTGCTGCCCGAAGTCGGCCTGCAGTTCGATACCAACGAAAACACGATGCTATACGTGAAGTACGCCGAGTCATTCAAGGCTGGCGGCTTCGTGATGTCGCCGGCGCCAGGAGGCATGCTGCCTGACCCGATCAGTTACCGGCCCGAATTTGCCGAAGGCGTTGAACTGGGAGCGAAGATGCTGCTGGCAGATGGCAACCTCGAATTCAATGTCGCGCTCTACAATACGGACTACACGGACCTGCAGGTCAACGTCTTCATTAGCGAGATTGCGACCTTCGTCACGCAGAACGCGGCCTCCGCACACACGACAGGCGTCGAATTCGACGGTCGCTGGGCACTCAGCGACAACCTGATCCTCGGCTTCAGCGGCTCGTTCGGCGAGGCTGAGTATGACGACTATGCCGGCCAGGAGTGCAACACGCTCGAAGACAAGCAGTACATCATCAACAACCCCGGGGCCAGACCGGGCGCCTGCAGCGGCGTCAACAATGCCGGTGGCCAGACACTCGCGAACTTCCCCAATTGGACGATCAATTTCACGCCAACCTATACATACGACCTCGGCGCGAACCTGGTTGGATCGTTCGCCGCCAACATCGTCATGAGTGACGGCGCCCGGACGAGCCCGGATCGTGACCCCATCGGAGTCGTGGACGATTGGGAGCGAGTCGATCTGCGGTTCGCCATTGCACCGGCGGACGCAGACTGGGAGTTCGCGGTCTATGGTCGCAACGTCACTGACAATCGCAGATTTGCCGGATTCAGCAGCGGT
>VYEH01000057.1 GCA_009843005.1 Pseudomonadota bacterium
CCGCTGCCCTGAACCTGCCGACGCGGACCGGGGTCGAACCGGCCCCCTCTGGATCCCCAGTCCAGGGCTCTGCCTGTTGCGCTACCGCGCCGAAGAAAAACGACTGAGACTACATCGTTCGCGGCCACCCTTTGGCGGGAGTACCGGACGCCTTGCCTGACGACCGTTACCCGTCTGTCCACGGCGGCCCGGCCGAAACCGGCGCCGACGTAGGCGACCATGACTGCCTTTTTGAGAGTGTGGCGGTTCACTCGTGCCGCGTACCTGATCGGCAGTTCACTTACCGTGAGCCTTGCGGGCTCCGAACAGGGGCCTCCTGACCGTGCGGTGTTCTGCCAAGGTCCGTCCGCTTGCGGCTTTCGGACCGCCGAATTGCCCGGAGGCTTCGGCATTAAGCCACTTTTCGATACGCACCGGGACACGTCTTTGCCTCTTGCATCGGTTGCCAATACCGGATTCGAACCGGCGACCATCGTTTTCGAGACGAAGCTCTGCCACTGAGCTAATCGGCATAACGTCCCATTTCGACGTGCGCGCCCCAGTCGCTTCGCCGCCTTTTGGGCCACGAAATACGACACGCCGACTGTCGTTCACCTACCGGCTACTTGACCGGGAACCAGGACGCCGGCTGCTCACCGGAACCCCGGAACCCTGCACGCGCGCGCTTGCTCGTAAGGCTCGCACTGCCGCGCACTACCCGTTGCCCTTCACGGTTGACGACGGTGGCGCCGCGGGTTGCACCGCCACGTGGTCTTTCGCGGGCCTGCATTCCCGGCAAAGCCGGTGCGTGAGCCGCGCTACTTCCGCGCATCGCTTGGCCGCTATCCCCGCCGTTTTCGCAACGAGGACAAGAGGGCCGGGCTTGCCTGGGTCGACCGAACCCGAAAGTCCGGCGGGACGCCATGGGTTACGCCCCTTTCCCGCCGTTACCGGCGGTTATCGGCGCCAGGCCGCAAGTCACCGCTTCGGCCGAAGCCGAGGCGGGACACATCACACAATCCACGTAGTTAAAGAACATCCACCCGGCCACAAAAAAGCCCTGGTGGTTTCCGAACCGACCAGGGCCTTTGGCTGGTCTGGAGGGTTCGTTTTGCATGCCCTCCAGAACGATTGTTCAGAGGGGCTTAACGCATGAGTTCACCATGATTGATTTCATAGCCATCCCCGCTCGTACGGGTCGTCGGCCAATTCCTCGCGCACGGGAGCGCGTCGCTGGCTGTGACCACGAGCGCGCTACCGGCCGATGAGGCGCCGGCGGCTTCAAATAATCTGAGTTGTATCGATTTCCAAATCATGGGCGCGCAGTATACTGGCGATTCCGGCCGTGTCAACACTTCAACGGAACTTTCAGTTCACAAAATAGGAACCGTCCTTGTCGGCGGCCCGAGACGCGAGTTATGTGGGCCGCCGTGAAGTGTGGGGCGCCCGGCGGAACCCTCTCGAATGGCGGCTACGGCTTGCGAACCGTTTCGGGCCGGGACTTGCGCACCGATACCAGCCAGGCTTCCAGATCCCGTTCCTGCTCCGGGGTCAGATCCAGCGCCCCCGCCATGAAGGCGATCGTGTCGATGACCCGAGCCCGTATCGCCGGACCGATTTTCTCGTCGGGCCGGGAACTTCCCGATCCGAAGAGCAGCCATTCCGGGGTCACGTGGGTCGCATCGGCGATCGCGTTCATGAGCTTGAGGTTCGGGTTGACCGGTTCCGAAGTTTCCAGCCGGTGCAGCCCCGTCTTGGACAAGTTGATCCCCTTCGCGGCGAGATTCTTCCTCAACTCTGCCGGCGCGAGCCCGGCACGATCCCTGGCGTCTCGAATGCGATAGGAAATACTGTCGTTCGAGGATCGGCGCTTGCTGGACCTTTTGCTCGACATCAACGGGAGGAGCAGTGCTAACTCTGGTTCCACTCCACCGGATCGGCGCCCGGGTGTACCGGCTCGTAATACCAACGCAAACCCAACGGCTCTTCGCTCAGAACTTTCGTCTTGAAACTTCTCCAGGCCTGGATCTCGAAATAGTCCAGCGGACCATCCAGGGCGCGAAGCCGGTGGGGCACGCCGGTGGGGAAGTAAACCAGTGTGCCGGGTTCGATTTCCTGCGTTTCACCCTCCACCTCGACAACGCCGCGGCCCTTGAAGGTCATGTAGCAGTGGGCCGGTCCGTCGGGATTGGCGTCGGTTCCCACGTGGGAGTGATAGGGTGATGAACCGCCCTCGACGTAGTGCATTTCACCCGCCTGTATGGCGTTGGTGGGCGTGAGCCGGCTGCCGTCCGGCAGCCGCACGCTGGACTCGGCGCAGAACCGGCGAATCCGGCCGCCGCTGGCGTCGCTGAGCACGCGAAGGGTGCCCCTGTTGAAGAAGTATCCCGGTCCGCCCGGCAGGCCGTCTTCCACTGCTGCCGGTGGCGTGGGAACCACCATGTGGAGCAGGTCCACGCCGGTTCCCGACGCATCGACATCGGCAGACTCGTGAGGCGCCAGAAGGACGCCTGCGCCTTGACCGGCGCGGTGCGTCTCGCCGCCATACAGAATGAAACAACTGACCGGATCGTTTATGACGTACAGGACGTGATAGAAGTCACCAGCCTCTACATCGAACTCTCGACCCGGTGTTACGGTTCGCCTGTACACCGTCAGCGTGTCGGAACCGCAAAGCCCGGGGCTGCACAATTTGCGCTTCAGGCCCGAAGGTACAGGCGTCGCTGTCGCCGTATTCGAATCGATGATGTGAATGTCCTGGATGCTTGCCATGTTCCGCTGGACCTCGAAGTTCGACTTGCCCGGGATTATCTCGTCCGCTATTGTCGCGCCCGCCGTCAGGCAGTGATGGTACCAATCGCGAGGATTGGTGTCCCGATGATTCACTCGCATATCATATTGACCTGTTTCGTTCCTCTCCCGGTTTACGTTCATTAGAGTAAATGAGCCTCTATCAAGTTCAAAAGCTGGTTCAGTCCGTCAATCGCGACGCGGAATCGCGAACCCGGTTTCTGGAGTCTCGCGAGTCCTTCGCCGGGGAATTCGAGTTGACGGACGACGAGCGAGAGGCGCTGGTCAGCATGAGAATCCACGATCTCTACGACATGGGCGTTCACCCGCTTTTGCTGCGCCCGTTCACGATCATCCACGGGGTTTCCGAGACGGATTATCTGAAAGCCATCCGGGAGGAGGGCTGATTTCATGCCCATGGTCTTCGCCTGTTCGGTCAGCCACACGCCCGGGATTCGTGCCTGGGCCGATGCGCCTCCGGCCGATCAGAAGGAACGCTTCTATGCCGGCTACGATGATCTTCGGGAGCGACTGTGGGCGGCGCAGCCGGACACCATCCTCATCATCAGCAGCGAGCACTTCGCGAACTTCTTCCTCGACTGCATGCCGGCGTTTGCCATCGGGCAGGCGCAACGATACTTCGGCCCGATCGAGCCCTGGG
>VYEH01000387.1:0-9947 GCA_009843005.1 Pseudomonadota bacterium
ATCCGCATCCGTGCGCAGTTCCTGCGGTCTCGCGACCTGGGGGTTCAGTGGAACGGTGATGGTGTAAAGGTTTTCGAAAATTGCGGAAAAAACGAGCGTCGGGACAAGGACCGTGGCGACCCCGATCATCAACGCGCAGGTCCGGACGCGACCTGTCCGGCCAATGGATTTCCTCATGGATACACTCGGGATGCGGTACTCTCGTATTATAGCGGCTGGGCGGCCCGCCTCCGGGTCCTGTGGGCGCCGCAATGAGGAGAGCAGAAGAAATGCGCGCCAAACCACGGCTCACCTACAAGGCCGCCGGCGTCAATATCGACGCGGGGCAGGCCCTGGTCGAACGGATCAAGGGCGCGGTGGCCCGCACGCGCCGGGTCGAGGTACTGGGCGACCTGGGCGGTTTCGGCGGTCTGTTCAAGTTGCCGGTGGACCGCCTGCAACGGCCCGTGCTGGTCGCCGGAACCGACGGCGTCGGCACCAAGATCGAACTGGCCATTCAACATGACGCCCATGAAAACGTCGGGATCGACCTGGTCGCGATGTGTGTCAATGACGTAATCGTCATCGGAGCCGAGCCGCTGTTTTTCCTGGATTACCTGGTCACACCCCGGCTGGACGTGGACATTGCCGCGCGCGTCGTGGGCGGAATCGCCAAGGGCTGCGAATTGGCGGGTGCCGCCCTGATCGGCGGCGAAACCGCCGAGCACCCCGGGATGGAGATGTCCGTGGACTACGACCTTGCCGGCTTCTGCGTCGGCGTGGTCGAGGAAGGCCAGATCATCGACGGGCAGGGCATCAGGGTCGCGGACGCCGTGATCGGCCTCGGTTCGTCGGGACCCCATTCCAATGGCTTCTCGTTGATACGCCGGGCGCTGGAACACACGGGCGCGGACGAGCATACGCAGGTCGGCGACCGCCCCCTGATCGAACAGTTGCTGACGCCGACGCGCATCTATGCCGACACGATCCTCAAGCTGTGCCGCGAAGTTCCGGTGAAGGGCATCGTGCACATCACCGGCGGTGGGCTGATCGAGAATATTCCCCGGGTGTTGCCGAAGGGACTGGGCGTGCGGCTCGATTCCACCGCGTGGCCGTCCCATCCCGTATTCGACTGGCTGCGGGACGTCGGCGTCGCCGAACCCGAAATGCTGCGCACGTTCAACTGCGGCGTCGGCATGTGCGTCATCGTTTCTCCGGCCAAGGTCGATGAAGCCCTTGCGCTGCTGCGAAACTGCGGCGAGGACGCCTGGGTCATCGGTAAGGTCGCGCGCGACAGGTATGGAAAGGTGCGGGTCAGTTGACCGCGGGTGATCCGTACAGGCTCGTGATCCTGAGCTCGGGTACGGGCACGAATCTGCAGAACCTCATCGACTACGCCGCGCGGAGCAACGGCCGCATCCGCGTCTCCGCCGTTTTCTCCGACCAGCGCAGCAGGAGCCTGGAGCGGGCGCGAGCCGCGGAAATCCCTGCACACCATCTGTCCGCGAAGGATTTCCCGGACCGGGCCGCCTACGACGCTGCACTGGGCGATGCGATCGCCGCCTGCCGGCCGGACCTGATCGTGCTGTCGGGCTTCATGCGAATACTCGGAGAGGCATTCGTCGCGCGATTCGCGGACCGCATCATCAATATTCACCCGTCCCTGCTGCCGTGCTTTACTGGCCTGCACACCCACCGCCGCGTACTTGATGCTGGAGACAGGTTTCATGGCGCCACGGTGCACTTCGTGACCGAGGAACTGGATGCCGGTCCCGGAATCATCCAGTGCCGCATACCCGTGCTTCAGGACGACGATGAAGCAAGCCTTCAAGCGCGCGTTCACGAAGTCGAGTACATGATTTTCCCCCGTGCCGTGGAATTGTGCGCCACCGGGTTGGTCAAATTTTCCGATGGTGAAGCACTTTTCGACGGTATGACCATGCGCGGCCCGGTGCTGGTGAAGCATGAGAGGTAGTTCCCTTGCCGCAACGCTCCTGAGTATCGCAGCAGGCGTCGCGAGCGGGACCGCTCTTGCGTCGGGCGACGTGCTGCCCGGCTACAACGCCGTTTACGAGGTCTACAACCGGGATCGCGTCGTCGGCGAAGCGGAATTCTCCGTGACGCTGCTGGATGCGGAGCGCGGTATCTACGAGTTCCGCTCCGTATCGCGAGTCAGGGGCCTGTACAGGCTTTTCGTTCCCCGGCCGGCGGAAGAACTCGGCGTATTCGCTCTCGAGAACGGACGGATCCGGCCCCTGGCCTACTCGTTGCGCGACGGCACGCGCCGGGACAGGAACAGCTTCAATGTCGAGTTCGACTGGGAACGCGATCACGCCACCATCACGGCTGGAGAAACCCACCTGGAACCACAGTTGCTGCCCGGCATGCTGGACCGGGGAAGCCTTCAGGTCGCGCTGATGTTGCTCGCTGACGATTTCTCCACCGAGCAAGTGACCCTGCTCGACCAGGACGGCCCCGAAATTCACGAATTGCGTGGAGACGGCGAAGAAACACTTGACACGGCGGTGGGCCGGATCCTCACCCGCAAGCTGATCCAGCAACGGCTCGGGTCATCCCGCAGGACACTGGTCTGGCTGGCGCCCGAACTGCAAGGCCTGCCTGTTCGTATAGAGCGCCAGAACGACGGGGAAACGCGCGCGACGTTTCAACTCGAGCACGTGAGCTGGCACGAATAGCTCCGGGCGCCACCCATTCGCTCGGAGCGTGATACCCTCGTTCCGGGCGCCATCCCTTCGCTCGGAGCGGGATGCCGTCGTTCCGGGCCCGACCGCCACGGCGCGGGCGCTAACCCTTCGGCAGCGTTACCCCGGTCTGCCCCTGGTACTTGCCGTCGCGGTCCCGGTAACTGATTTCGCAGACGTCATCCGCCTGGAAGAAGATCATCTGCGCAACCCCCTCGTTGGCATAGATCCTGGCTGGCAACGGCGTGGTATTGGAGAATTCCAGCGTCACATGCCCTTCCCACTCGGGTTCCAGTGGAGTGACATTGACGATGATGCCGCAGCGGGCATAGGTCGACTTGCCGAGACAGATGGTCAGAACGTTTCGCGGAATGCGAAAGTACTCGACCGTTCTGGCCAGTGCGAAGGAGTTCGGGGGCACGATACAGATTTCACCTTGCTTGTCGACGAAGCTGGAGTCGTCGAATCCCTTGGGATCGACGATCGCGGAATTGATGTTCGTGAAGACCTTGAACTCCGCCGCGCAGCGCACATCGTAGCCATAGCTTGAAGTCCCGTAGGAGATCACTCTCTGGCCGTTGATGCGCCGCACCTGCTCCTCCTGAAACGGCTCGATCATCCCCCGTTCGAGCGCCATTCGCCGTATCCACCGGTCGGAGCGGATGGTCACGTGTTTTCCTCCACGGTGATGGTAGGGAACAGCTGGCTGTAATCCTTGCCCTGTGCGGCCAATTGCGCGCCTGCCGCCCTTGCGATCTGACGGTAGTACCGGGCGAGTGAACCGTCGGGTGCGGCCACCACCGTGGGTTCACCCCGGTCCGTGGTTTCGCGGATGCGGCTGTCGAGCGGCAATCCTCCCAGCATCGGCAGGTCGTACTCGACAGCCAGCCGCTCCGCCCCGCCATGACCGAAGATGGGTTCCTCGTGCCCGCAACTGGAGCAGATATGCCGGCTCATGTTCTCCACGATCCCCAGAATCGGCACGTTGACCTTCTGGAACATTTCCAGGCCCTTGCGGGCGTCGGCCAACGAGATTTCCTGGGGCGTGGTCACGATGATTGCGCCGCTCACGGGCACCCGCTGGGACAGCGTGAGCTGGATGTCGCCGGTGCCGGGCGGCATGTCCACCAGCAGGTAGTCGAGCTGGCCCCAATTCGTATCGTTCAACAGTTGGTTCAGCGCCGACGTCACCATGGGCCCGCGCCAGGCCATGGGCTGGCGCTCGTCCACCAGGAAACCGATGGACATGGCCTTGATTCCGTGGGCTTGCAGGGGCTCAAGCGACTTGCCGTCCCGGCTCACCGGCCGCTGGCCCATCAGCCCCAGCATCCGCGGCTGACTGGGTCCGTAGATGTCCGCATCGAGTATCCCCACCCGGGCGCCCTCCTGAGCGAACGCCAGCGACAGGTTCACCGCAACCGTGGACTTGCCCACGCCGCCCTTCCCGGACGCCACGGCGATCAGGTTGCTGACGCTCCCCAACGGCTTGAGGCCGTGTTGCACGGAGTGGGACTCCACGGTCCAGTCCACGGAGAATTCGATATCGGCCTCGACTCCCAGTGTCGAGGTGTGGTCACGCAACGCTTCGGTCAATTCATCGACGCTGCGTTCGGCCGGAAAGCCCAGGCGAATGGCGACCCGATAACGGTCAGCAGCGGACTCGACCTTGAATCGAGCGCCCGGGGCGCCCAGTCGGAGGCTGGTATAGGGGATCGTGAAGGTACGAACGCGCTCCTCGAGCGCCGCCTGTTCCTGGCTGCTCATGCGGGATTACCGATATTGCGGGAACCGCAATTGTCGAGCTTCGATCCGTTCAAAGCAATCGCCGGCCTGGCGCCCTGTCCCACAAGTCTCTGCCTGTTCGGAGCGAGCCGGGGCGCCGATACGAGGCGAGAGCATCGCCGGTGCTCCGATGGCATAATCGCGCACCAATCCCTGTACCACGTCAACCGCCCTGATCGGAGTCCCGCGAAGTGGCCGACCAACGCGACATCCTGGTAACCAGCGCCCTGCCCTATGCCAGCGGCCCGCTGCACATGGGGCACCTGGTGGAATACACCCAGACCGACATCTGGGTGCGTTTCCAGCGAATGCGTGGCCATCATTGCATTTACGTCTGCGCCAGCGACGCCCACGGCACGCCGACGATGTTGCGGGCGGACGAGGCGGGGGTCGCTCCCGAGGCGCTGGTCGCCGAGGTTGCGGAAGGCCATCGCAAGGATTTCGAGAGCTTCAGGATCAGCGTCGACAATTACCAGACGACGCACTCGGCGGAGAACCTGGAACTCACCAGGGAGATGTACCGGCGCCTCAAGGAGAACGGATACATCGACCGCCGCATCATCACACAGGCCTACGACGAGCAGAAACGCATGTTCCTGCCGGACCGCTACGTGCGCGGCGAGTGCCCGTCCTGCGGCGCCGCGGACCAGTACGGCGACGCCTGCGAGAACTGCAGCGCCACCTACGCGCCCATGGACCTGAAGAATCCCGTATCGGTGGTGTCCGGAACCACGCCTTCGTTACGCGAGTCCGAACACTTCTTCTTCCGGCTGAGCGCATTCGAGGATGAACTCCGCGCCTGGGTGCCCGAGCACGTCGATGCCTCCATGGTGAGGAAGCTCGACGAGTGGTTCCGGGCCGGGCTCAAGGACTGGGACATATCGCGGGACGAACCCTACTTCGGTTTCGAGATCCCGGGCGAAACGGGCAAGTACTTCTATGTCTGGTTCGACGCGCCCATCGGCTACATGGCGAGTTTTCTTCAGCTGTGCCGGCGCACCGATTCGGGACTGGCGTTCGAGGACTACTGGGACGCGGGCAAACCGACCGAGCTGTACCACTTCATCGGCAAGGACATCGTCTACTTCCATACCCTGTTCTGGCCGTCCGTGCTCAGCGGCGCGGGGTACCGCAAACCCTCCGGCGTATTCGTGCACGGCTTTCTCACGGTGGACGGGAAGAAGATGTCCAAGCGCAGGGGCACGTTCATCATGGCCTCGACCTACGCGAAGCACCTGGACCCGGACTACCTGCGCTATTACTTTGCCGCCAAGCTCGGCAAGTCGGCGGATGACATCGACCTCAACCTGGACGACTTCATCGCCCGTCTCAATTCGGATCTCGTGGGCAAAGTGGTCAACATCGCCAGCCGCTGCGCCGGATTCATACACCGGCACAACGGCGGAATGCTCGGCGAGTCCCTTCACGATGAAGCGCTTTACCATAGTTTTGCCGACGCGGCGCCGCAGATCGAAGCCGACTACGAGCAGCGCGACTATTCACGCGCGATGAAACGCATCATCGCGCTGGCCGACCGCGCCAACCGTTACATCGACGGCGAAAAACCCTGGATTCTCGCCAGGGATCCGCAACAGAGGCGTCGCGTCATCGACGTCTGTACGCAAGGCATCAACTTGTTTCGCTCGCTGATGGTCTATCTCAAGCCCGTCGTCCCCGGACTGGCGGAACGGGCGGAAGAATTCCTGAACGCCCCCCCACTCGCATGGAGCGACGCGGGCACGCCCCTGCTCGATCACCGTCTTCGGAAATTCCGAAGCCTGCTCGAGCGGGTACCACCCAAGGAGGTTCAAGCCATGGTCGATGAAAGCCGCACCGGCCCCGACACCCCCCGGCCGACGTACAAGGACGAGATCGACATCGAGCAATTCTCCAAGGTCGATATGCGTATCGCCCGGATAATCGAGGCCGGCCTTGTGGAAGGCGCGGACAGGCTGCTGAAGTTGCGCCTGGATCTGGGCGGCGACGAGCGGGAGGTTTTTGCGGGCATCCGCTCCGCCTATCAACCGGAGGACCTCGTCGACAGGCTGGTGGTGGCGGTCGCCAACCTCAAACCCAGGAAGATGCGTTTCGGCACCTCGCAAGGCATGATATTGGCCAGCGGACCGGGGGGGAGGGATATATTTCTGTTGAGTCCCGACAGCGGCGCCAAACCCGGCATGAAGGTCACGTGAGCCGCATGAGGTTCGCTGGTCAGCACGCGGGTCACCTGGGCGGCATGCGGGGCATCTGAACGATATTGGGGTTTCCCGAGCGACATGACAGAGCTGATTGTCATCATTTTCTCCGCCGCACTGGTCAACAACTTCGTATTGGTTCAGTTTCTCGGGCTCTGCCCCTTCCTGGGCGCCTCGCGCAAGCTCGAGGGCGCCCTGGGCATGGGTCTGGCCACGGGCCTGGTGCTGACGCTGGCCTCCGCGTTCAGCTACCTCGTGGAGCGGTTCGTCCTGATTCCGTTGGATGTCACCTACCTGCGCCTGGTGTCGTTCATCGTCGTCATTGGCGCGGCAGTGCAATTCACCGAACTGGTATTGAGCCGCGCCTTTCCCCTGCTTCACAAGGTCCTGGGCATCTACATACCGCTGATAGCCAGCAATTGCGCCGTGCTCGGCGTCGCGCTGTTGAACTCCAATGCCAGCCGCAGCCTGGCTGCCGCGATCTTCTACGGGGCAGGCGCCGCCCTTGGCTTCGGCATCGTCCTGGTGCTGTTGAGCAGCCTGCGCGAACGCCTGGAAGGCGAAGACGTGCCGGCACCGTTCCGCGGCTCGGCGATCACGCTGGTCACCGCCGGGATCCTGTCGCTGGCGTTCTTCGGGTTCAACGGGTTCAGCCGCTTTTAGCGCTGAAACCAACTGATGATCACCGGCACCCTCGTCCTGTCGGGTATTGCATTGGTACTGGCCATCGGGCTGGTGCTGTGCAGCCGCTACATGGCGCAGTCGGAGGATTCCGTGATCGACGAGGTCGAGCGGATACTGCCGCGCATCCAGTGTGCCCAGTGCGGCTACCCCGGCTGCAAGCCCTACGCTGCCGCGATCGTCGCCGATGCGGCGCCACTCAACCTGTGCCCACCCGGCGGGGAAGCAACGGTACGGCGGCTGGCGAAGTTCCTGGGGCGCGACTCCGTCCACCTGGAAAAACCGGTTGCAATCGCTGGACTCGCCGGCGTTCAGGCAAATCTGGACGATACCGCCGTCATCGACGAGGAACTGTGCATCGGCTGCAATCTCTGCTTGCGCGCCTGCCCGGTGGACGCCATCGTGGGCGTCCAGCAGATGATGCACACGGTCATTTCGGATCACTGTACCGGGTGTGCGCTGTGCCTGCCGCCCTGCCCCGTGGACTGCATTTCGCTGGCGCCCCGCCATGCTTGAGCGGAGCCTTCAGCGCGAGCTTTCCGGCGGCTTCAGGATCAGGGCGAGAAAGACCATGTCGACGGGTACGCCCATCGCCCGGGGACTGGTGCCGAAGCGCCTGATCATTCCGATGACGCAGCAGGCGGGGCCGGCGGCGATTCCGGTTGTGGAAGTCGGCCAGAGCGTCAGTAAGGGAGAGTTGATCGGCCGGCCCGGGGGGCAACGTTCTGCGGGCGTGCATGCTTCGACCTCGGGCGTGATCAGCGCGATTCAGGACGGGCCGGCGCCCACGGTCAACGGACTGACCACTTCGCTTTGCCTGCACCTGGAAACCGACGGTCGCGATGAGCCGGCGCCTTCCGGGAAGTGGCCCGGGACGCGGGACGCGCGCATGGACGCCATCCGCAAGGCCGGCATCGTCGGTCTGGGCGGTGCGGTCTTTTCCACTGCAGAGAAATTGCGCGGCGATGACGACTGCGAACTGTTGATCCTCAACGGGGCCGAATGCGAGCCCTACATCAGTTGCGACGACATGCTGATGCGCGAACATCCGCTGGAGGTCGTGCGCGGCGCCCTGGCCATGATGGATCTGGCAGGGGCGGAGTCAACCGTGTTCGTGGTCGAAACGGACAAACCGGACGCGCTGCGGGCCGTACGCGAGGCAGCCGCCCAGCTTGGCGATACGCGCATCGAGTTCGCCCGGGTTCCCACGGTTTATCCCGCCGGAGGAGAACGCCAGTTGGTCGAGGTGCTGACCGGGCGCGAGATTCCCAGCGGCAGCTATCCCCCGGCAGCCGGGTGCATTTGCCAAAACGTGGGCACGGCCTATGCGCTGGACCGCTTCATCCGGCGCGGCGAACCGCTGACAAGCCGCATCGTGACCGTCACGGGCAGCGGCGTCGCCCATGCAGCCAATGTGGAAGTGCCCATCGGCACGCCGATCCGCGACCTGATCGAGTTCTGCGGCGGTTACCGGGGCGATGTGACGCGGCTGATTCTCGGTGGAAACATGATGGGCTATGCGCTGCCCGGCGACGATGTTCCCATCACCAAGGCGGGCAACTGCATCGTCGCGGCTCATTCGGACGAGGTCCGGGATTCCTTCCGGGAATGGCCGTGCATTCGCTGCGGCGATTGCGCCGATGTCTGCCCTCCCCGGCTGCTGCCCCAGCAACTGCTGCGGGCCTCCGCGGTTTCGGATTTCGACCAACTCGACGCCCTGGGCCTGAACGACTGCATCGAGTGCGGTTGCTGCGACGTCGCCTGTCCCAGCCAGATCGCGCTGACCGAACGATTCAGGCAGGCCAAGCAAGCCCGGGCGGTGGCCTCGCGACGCGCTGAGATAGCCGAACTGGCGGACAAGCGTCACCGGCGCAAGCTCGCACGTCTGGCGGTACAGACCGAGGATGTCGACCGGCAACAGGACGATCTGATCGCCGCGATCAGGAGCGAGGACAGCCGGGCGATGATTGAAGCCGCGGTGGCGCGGGCGAGCAGGCGCCGCGACAACAGCGAGACGACTCACTGATGCAGTTTGAACTCAAGCCTCCGCCCCACGCCCTTCCCACCACCAGCGTACCCAGGATGATGCGCCATGTGATCTACGCGCTGGCGCCCGCCGCGCTCGCCCACGTCTGGTTCTTCGGGTGGGGGATCTGCATCAATGCGCTGATTGCAACCGCAGCGGCGCTGGGCGCGGAAGCCCTGATGCTGCGATTGAGGAACCGCCCCGTCAAACCCTCGCTCCTTGACGGTACGGCCACGGTGACGGCCGTGCTGCTGGCCTTCGCGATCCCGCCACTGGCGCCGTGGTGGGTCCCGGTGATCGGCGCCGTTGCGGCCATCGTACTCGCCAAGCACCTCTACGGCGGACTGGGGTCGAATCTGTTCAATCCGGCGATGGTGGGTTACGCGATTCTGCTGATTTCTTTTCCGGTGGAAATGACCTATTGGCTACCGCCGCGCGGCCTGGAACCGGGGCTGGAGTCCATTGGCGCGTGGGACAGCCTGCGCTTTTCCCTGACCGGCTCCTTACCCCAGGCAATGGACATCGACGCGGTCACCCAGGCTACGCCGCTGGACCTGGTGCGCGAAGGGCTGACCAATATGC
>VYEH01000387.1:9957-14774 GCA_009843005.1 Pseudomonadota bacterium
ACGCTGGCGGAAGTGCAGGCCGGTCCGCTGTGCGGCGGCATGGGCGGCCGGGGATGGGAGTGGGTCAACAGCCTGATAGCCGTCGGCGGCCTCTACCTTTTGTTTCGTGGGATCATTCGCTGGCACATTCCCGTGTCCATGTTGGCGGCCATCGCGGTTCTCGCAGCGGTATTCCACACGCTCGATGCAAGCCTCCATGCGTCGGCAGGCTTCCATCTCTTCAGCGGCGCGAGTCTGCTGGGCGCCTTCTTCATCGCCACGGATCCCGTCTCCGCCGCGACAACCAACCGGGGCCGGCTGATTTACGGGGCGGGGATTGGCATACTCACCTATGCGATTCGTACCTGGGGCGGCTACCCGGACGGTGTCGCTTTCGCCGTGCTGCTGATGAACGCAACGGTTCCCCTTCTGGACCGCTACACCAGACCGAGGATTTATGGCCGATAGCGAACGACAGGGCCTGCGCGCCATCCTCGCGGTTGCCGTAATCGCCGTATGCGCGGCCGGGCTGATCTCCGTCAGCCACCGGATCAGCGCCGAGAGGATCGAGCGAAACGTTGCCGAACGCATATTGCGATCGCTCCACGAAGTCCTGGATCCGTCCCTCTACGACAACGACCTGGTCGGCACTCAGGTCTGGGCGATCGATCCCGACCTTCTGGGCACGACGGACCCCGTACAGGTTTTCCTTGCAACCCGCAACGGCGAACCCGCTGCGGCGATCTTTGCCGCAGTCGCTCCGCGGGGCTACAACGGCGCCATCAATCTCCTCGTCGGAGTCGATGCCGCAGGCGTGATCCAGGGTGTCCGCGTGACCGATCACAGGGAAACGCCCGGACTGGGTGACCAGATCGAGATTGCCATTTCCGACTGGGTTACCGGATTCGACGGTACCAGCCTGTCGGACCCGCCGCTCCCGCAGTGGGCCGTGGCGGCCGACGGCGGGCGGTTCGATGCCTTCACCGGCGCAACGGTGACGCCCCGGGCCGTGGTTCAGGCGGTGCGCGATACGCTCGTCTATTTCAACGGGCACCAGGCTGAACTGTTCGAGCGCGCCGCAGCCGCCGAAGACGTGGAAACCAACCCCGAATCTTCCGGAGCGAACCCGCCATGAGCGAAGCTGCCGGGAACAATACTGCCATGAGCGGCGCGGGAAGCCTGTTCGCGGACGGCTTCTGGCGCAACAACGCCGCGTTCGTACAGCTGCTCGGGATCTGCCCGCTGCTGGCCATCACCACGACACTGGTCAACGGACTTGCCCTCGGGATCGCCACCACCCTGGTGCTGATCGCCACCAATTCCGTGGTTTCCCTGATCCGCGGGGCCCTGGTCCCGAGCGTTCGAATCCTGATATTCGTGCTCATCATCGCTTCGCTGGTCACCACGGTCGACATGTTGACCAACGCATTCTTCCACGATCTGTACCGGGTCCTCGGATTGTTCATCCCCCTGATCATCACCAACTGCACCATCCTGGCACAGGCGGAATCGGTCGCCAGCCGACATCGAATCGACCACGCCGCATTGTCCGGCCTGGCGACGGGACTGGGATTCGCCGCGGCCCTGGTCATGCTGGGCGGGCTGAGGGAAATCGTCGGATCCGGCACGCTGTTTTCCGGTATGGAATTTCTGCTGGGCGAGGCGCTCCGGGGCGTGTACCTGAACCTGCCCTACGACGGCATGCTGGCAGCGATCCTGCCGCCCGGTGCATTCTTCGGACTGGCCATTCTGATCGCCGCGCGCAACTATTTTGCGGACAGGAAAAAGACCAATCCTTCGCGGCGCGAAGAAGCGGCGGTCCGTCCATAACCTCCACGCCCGCTCCATGAACGCAGCAAAGCGACGGCAGATCTACGAACGGCTGGCCGCCTCAATCCCTGAACCCACCACAGAACTGAATTACCGCTCACCATTCGAGTTGCTGGTGGCGGTTGTTCTCTCGGCGCAGGCCACCGACGTTGGAGTCAACAAGGCCACCGCCGGTTTGTTCAAGGCCGCCAACACGCCCGAGGCCATGCTGGCATTGGGCGAAGCCAGGCTCCGGGAACACATCAAGAGCATCGGTCTGTTCAATACCAAGGCGAAAAACATCTACCGCACGTGCGCCATCCTTGTCGAGCAACACGGCGGCGCCGTACCGATGGACCGCGAATCGTTGGAAGCCCTGCCGGGCGTGGGCAGGAAGACGGCCAACGTGATCCTCAACACGGCCTTCGGGCAGCCGACGATCGCCGTGGATACCCACATCTTCCGCCTGTCGAACAGGACGGGGCTCGCCCCCGGCAAGGACGTGCGCGCAGTGGAGGACCGGCTCGTGCGCGTCACTCCCCGGGAATTCAGGCAAAACGCCCATCACTGGCTGATCCTGCACGGACGCTATGTCTGCAAAGCCCGCAAGCCGGAGTGCCCCCGGTGCGTCATTGCCGATCTCTGCGATTTCACGAAAAAGACCACAGCGTAGAATTGCCATCGCCTGAATCGCAACCGGGACGGCGCCTGCCGGCGTCCCCGGTCGCCGCAAGGGCGTTGCCGCGCCCATGATAAGATCGCCGGCGGTTGCTGCCATCCGTCGGGGAAACAAAGTGAAAGCAATAATCTCCACATTCTTGCTGGCCACGCTTCTCGCGGCCGGACAGGCTTCCGCCCACCATTCCTTTGCGGCATCGTTCGTGGAAGACGAAATCGTTCGCGAGGGCGTGGTCAATCGGTACATCTTCAGGAATCCGCACGTGCTGATCTACATGGACGTCACAGGCGAAAACGGCGAACAGGCAGAGTGGATGGTCGAGGGCAGCGCCGCGACCAGCCTGAGGAACAGAGGCTGGACCGCCGAGACGATTCAAGTCGGCGAACTCGTCCGCATTACCGGCATGGCCGGGCGCGACGGGAAGCTGATGATCTCCCTGGAACATGTGGAAGTGCTCGATCCCGATACGCGCACAGTGCTTCGCAATCCGTCACTGGAACGCAACCAGGGCCAGGCTGCTCCGACGGAGATCGTATCCATTCCAATGCAGTTGCCGGATGGTCGCCCGAACCTGACAGGCGCCTGGGTGCAGGGCCGCGACGGACCGGGATTCAGGAACCACCGCCTGCCGCCCTTTAACGAGGCCGGCGACGCGCTGCAGGCCCAGTGGGATCCCATCAATGACCCGCAGGTGGCGTGTGAGGATCCGGGCCTGGTACGCCAGGCCGGATTTACGCCGCATCCCGTGCGCATCGAGCAGTTCGAAGATCACGTGGTGATCTCGTACGAGGAATACGGCGGCGTACGCACCATCTACTTCGACAACCGCGACCTGAGTGACGAATATCGCCGACTCGGCCAGTCAATGGCGCGCTACGAAGGCGATACGCTGGTGATCGAGTCGACGCACATCCCGGCGAACCCCACCGGCACGCCGGGTCACTGGCTGAGCGACCGGACCACGACTGTTGAGACCTACCGCCGCCTTGACGATCCGACCCAGGGACCCATGGTGGAAATGGAAATGATCATCACGGATCCGGGATACCTGACGGAGCCGTGGGAAATGGTCTGGAAGAAGCTCTACAGGGAAGAATACGAGTTCATTCCGGTGGAGTGCCACGCGCCGTATTGATCTGCGCAAATCTCACAGACCCGCGACGCTGTACTCGGGCGGGTTCCGGTTACTGACCGATCAACGAATCGCCACCGGGTGTACGGGGCTCTGCACCGCACCGACGAAGCGCGGCGCGGCCAGCACGAAGAGGAACTCGTAGGCGCCGTCCTGCGCCAGTTCGCCACTGCGGACGTTTTCCAGGATGTAGACGCCGTGCCTGACCAGCAGCGCGCTGTGCACCGGCAGGCGTTTTCCTCGGGGTTTTCGCCCGGGATCACGTCGAGGGCCCAGGTATCGATACCCACCGCAACCACGCCGAGCCCGGCAAGGTACTCGGCTCCCTCCACGCCAAGTCCGGCCACCGACGCCATGAAAGCGCCGGGATCGCTGTCGATGAGCTGCAGCGAACCCGTGTGCAGCAACACCACGTCTCCCGCGCGAACCTCCGTTTCCTGCCGAGCCATGGCGCTCTCCAACTCCGCACGATTGATAGCGGTTCCCCCGGGAACCAGTTCCGTACCCAGATCGGCTGCAATGTCCAGCAGGACTCCGCGAGTGACAATGGGCGGGACGTCGTGGATGCTGTACCTGATGACGCCGTCCGGTCGAAGAACATCCTCGATCGGCACGTTGTTGTAGTGATGGCTGTCTACGCCGGCATGGGCGAAGCCGTCGATCTGCGTTCCGATCCCCAGCCATGAGATGAGCAGATCGTCGTTGCCGTTGGCCCGGTTTGAGCCCCTGACTACGCCTTCGTCGGTGTAAATCCTGCTGACCTGGATCTGGTAGTTGCGCGTCCCGAAGGCCGGCGTATCCGGTCCCGTGGGTATGGCCAGCGAATAGACCTTGCCGTCGCGGACCAGTCCTGCCGCCTCGCGCACGATTTCGGCCGACAGGTTGTTCGCTGCACCGAGGGTATCTTCGGGGCCATAGGGAGAAGGAAGGCTGCTTTGCTGTGCGCCCAGGGGTTCCAGCGTTCCCATGGCGGGGTCTTGCGCATGGATGTTCCATGCGGCGCCCGTCAAGGTGACAATGCCGGCGGCGAGAAAGACTCTGGCGAATTGCATTGCGGACTCCCTTTGCCTCTCGGGCAGTTACCCGGCCATGAGACGGCGACCCACCATTTGCGCTGTCTCCCGGGATTCGGCGGATTATATCGAGCGGTTATCCCGGTTGGGATTCTGCTAAGATCGCCGCCGACACCTCGGATGGCGCACACTTTCGTTCCCCTGG
>VYEH01000387.1:14784-18319 GCA_009843005.1 Pseudomonadota bacterium
AAAGTTCTCGCGTGAGCAAGGTCACACAGGCCGGCGCCGCAGCCGGTAACAGCCCCCCGGGAATCGCGGGGCGCTTTCGCGGCTTCCTGCCAGTGGTCGTGGACGTGGAGACGGGTGGGTTCAATCCGGCGACGGACGCGCTGCTTGAGATCGCTGCGATCCTGCTGCGGTTTGACGAAGACGGACAGCTACATCCGGCAGAGTCTGTCCGCTACCACGTGGAACCATTTCCCGGCGCTCGCCTCGACCCGGCCTCCCTGGAAGTGACCGGAATCGACCCTTTCCACCCTTTCCGGCTGGCAGTGGAAGAGAACGAGGCGTTGCGAAAGGTATTTGAAATGGTGCGCAAGGAAATCAAGGCGCAAAAATGCAACCGGGCCGTACTCGTTGGCCACAATTCGTTCTTCGACCTTCAGTTCGTCCACGCCGCGGCAGAGCGCAACAAGATCAAGCGCAATCCGTTCCACCCTTTTTCAAGCTTCGACACCGCGACGCTGGCGGGCGTCGCCTACGGCCAGACGGTGCTCGGACGCGCCGTCGCCGCAGCGGGAATGGAGTGGGACGAAAGCCAAGCCCATTCGGCGGCCTACGATGCCGAGGTCACGGCGAAGCTGTTCTGCGAGATAGTGAACCGGTTCCGGCCGATTTACGAGGCTTGATCGACCTGCCTGCGCCGATATTCTCCAGCATTTTGGAGCGGTTGCAGTCGTTCCCGTCGGATATTTAGAGGAACCTGGCGAGTGGACCGCCAGACAGCCCATTCACGCCGTCTTTCGAATATCGTCAGACGCGCCCAGTTCGGTGATGCTGACTGAACCAGTCGGAAAATGGGCCTTGAGTTCGAGTTCTCCACCCATTGCTTCGATAAATCGGCGTAAGGTTGAAACGAGATGGTCGGGCCGTCGTTCCATTTTTGAAATTGCGGCTTGTTTAACACCGAGTTCCTCGGCAAGCTGTTGCTGGGTAAACCGAAGTGCATCGCGAAGCGCATGCATGGGCATCTCTGCCAGCATCTCTCTCGTCATTGCGTCGATCCTGTCGCGGCGCTCTTGCGAAATGCCCTCACGCAGGCTTTGAAATTTATTGGCCATCAGGTTGAAGAGGTTGGCCCTGGTAGCGGCGTCGCTCCCTGATGCAGGCAACCCGCCTCCGTCAACTGCTCAATGGTTCACCTGACGCGCCTTCGGCGGGCGGCGGAGACGCCGACTCCAGCACGGTCTTGAGCTCCCCGGAATGGTACATCTCAAGAGCGATGTCGCAGCCGCCGATCAATTCGCCGTTGACGTAGAGCTGGGGATACGTGGGCCAGTTGGAATAAGTCTTCAGGCCCTCGCGAACCTCCGGATCCTCGAAGATGTTGACGTAGGCGAACGGCTTGCCCACGGCCCGCAGCGCTGCCACGGTCTGCGCGGAAAAGCCGCACTGGGGAAAGTCCGGCGTGCCCTTCATGTACAGCAGCACCGGATGGCTGCGCAGTTGGCTCTCGATCCTTTCGTTGACGTCCATCGCTTCCGTTGGCCTCCGTTGACGTGCAGTCCGCAGCCATCGGCCTCCTTGCCTCCCGGCGAGGAAAGCCGCCGGCAGTGCGGGCGGGTCATTGAATAATGCGGGTCCCTAACCTATTCTTCAAGTTCCATCCAACTGCGGCTTGCCCGGGCATGTGCCGGCCGAGTCCTTGAATCGCAACCAAGAAAATTTGGAGAAGGAATCCAGCAATGAATCCGCTTAACACTGTAAACGGCACCATCGGTGCGGGCGTAGTACTGGCTATCGTGATCGGCCTCATCACCATGGGCGTTGCATTCAACACGGCGAGTTTCCTGGTCTGGATCCACGTACTCGCCGGCATCACCTGGATCGGCTTGCTCTATTACTTCAATTTCGTCCAGGTTCCCGCGCTGGCGGAGGCCGCCTCCGACGAGGGCGGACCGGGTGGCGCGGGCATCACCAAATATGTCGCACCCCGTGCGCTTTGGTGGTTCCGCTGGGGCGCGGTGGTCACATGGCTCTCCGGCGCTGCCGATCTGCTGCATCTCGGACTGCTCGATGCCGCCTTCCTGCTCGGTATCAACACGGGCAGCGGCGCCGCCATGCTGATCGGCGTCGGCGCGTGGCTCGGCACGATCATGCTGTTCAACGTGTGGGTGCTGATCTGGCCGAATCAGAAGAAGATTCTCGGTATGGTGGAAGCATCCGCCGACGAGATCGCCAAGGCGAGACGGGTGGCCTTCCTGGCGTCGCGCACCAATACCATGCTGTCCATCCCCATGCTGATGAGCATGGTCGGCTACGGCCACGGCGGCTTTATCATCTGATCGGTCAGCCTAAAGGGTTCCAAGGCCCGGGGAGGCATTCGCCTTTCCGGGCTTTTTCGTGTTCCGCGTTAAACTTCCCGAATGACGGTCCTTCCCATCTCTGCCGAGGCGATATCGCAAGCCGTGGCGCAGGCGCTTCGCGAGGATGCCGGCGCGGGCGACCTGACCGCCGACCTGATCCCCTCAGGCGCCACCGGCCACGCACGGGTAAGCGCCAGGGAAAGTTGCATCCTCTGTGGAACGGCCTGGTTTGACGAAGTGTTCCGCCAACTCGACACAGACGTAGCGGTACGCTGGCACGGCTCTGACGGAGAAGCCGTCGCGCCGGGAACCGACATCTGCAGCCTGCGGGGTTCCGCCACGGCACTTCTGACCGGAGAGCGGACCGCACTGAACTTCCTCCAGACCCTGTCGGCGACGGCGACGGCTGCCCGTCGGTACGTGGACGCCGTCGTGGAAACCGGGGCGACGATCCTGGATACGCGAAAGACCATCCCCGGGCTTCGCGACGCCCAGAAATATGCCGTGCGCTGCGGTGGCGCGCGGAACCACCGCCACGGTCTGTATGACGCCATTCTCGTCAAGGAAAACCATATTGCTGCGGCAGGTGGGCTACGCCAGGCTGTGGAATCCGCCCGGCACAGGGCGCCATCGGTGCTGCTGATTGTCGAAGTGGAGAACCTCGGCCAGTTGCGCGAAGTGTTGGCGTGCAGGGTCGACCGAGTGCTGCTGGATAACTTCAGCCTTGAGGAAATGCGGCAGGCCGTAAAGGAACGCGACGCCCACGAAGGCAATCGAGTCGCACTCGAAGCATCGGGCAGCGTGGACCTCGATGGTGTCCGGGAAACGGCCCGCACCGGCGTCGACTTCATATCCGTCGGCGCGCTCACCAAGCACGTTCGCGCGGTGGATTTCTCGATGCGGTTTGTCTGACCGTCGGAAAAATTATCCAGCTTGCGGCGGCGCGCGCAATGGCACGCACAGGTCGGTAATCAACTGTTCGGGCGCCACTTCCCGCGGCGTGTTGCGGTAAAACTCCAGACACGCGCGCCCGTCCAACGCCTCGGTGCTCCCCGGCAACCACTCCTTGAATAACCACCGGTACGCCTCGGCCATGCCCTCGTGCGGGCCCCGCAGCCGAACCACGGCGTAGCGCCCGGCGCCCAATTCCTCCAGCCCGATCCCCGGGGGCGGCGTTTGGCGGGTGAACAGCTCCACCC
>VYEH01000128.1:0-5987 GCA_009843005.1 Pseudomonadota bacterium
GAACCCGTCGTGCCCGGACTCGCCGGCGGCGCGGCCGGTGTCCCGCCGGCAATCGCGGTCCGGGCCCCTGCTGATCCCGGCGGCGTCAGGAAAAGCTGTTGGCCTACCAGTATCAGGTCGGGATTCTCAATCTCGTTCCACAGAACCAGTTGGCGCACGTCGAGTTGGTGCCGCCACGCGATGGAGAACAGCGTGTCCCCCGGCTGCACCACATGCACGCGGGGCGCAAAGTTGACCAGGGTCGGAGTGCAGGCCGCCGCCAGCAGCGCGGTCGCCAGCAGTCCATATGTACGTCGAATCTGCATGCTTTCTTCCCGAACCCGTTAACGCTAGCGCACAACGAGGTACAGCACCACCAGCAAGGCTATCGAAATCCATCCCACGAGGTCCACATGCCGGCGCAACTTTTGCTCCATGGGCCTGCCTCCCCAGCGTATCAGGCCCGCGACCAGGAAAAATCGGGCGCCGCGGCCCACCAGCGATGCCAGCACGAACAGCGGGAACAGCATGTGCAGCGCGCCCGCCGCGATGGTGAATATCTTGTAGGGAATCGGGGAGAATCCTGCCCCCAACACGGTCAGGAATCCCCACATGGCAAACCACTCGATCGCCAGTAGATAGCCGTCCCAATAGCCCACGGACCGCAGAATCGGCTCGACGGCGTCCGCCGCGAACCAGCCGATCGCGTATCCGGCAGCGCCGCCCAGCACGGACGCCACCGTGGTCACCGATGCAAACCGCCAGCCCTTGCGGGGCTCTGCCAGCGTCATGGGCACCAGGATTGCCTCCGGGGGGATCGGAAAGAACGACGATTCGGCGAAGCTGAGCCCGGCCAGGTAGCGTTCCGCGTGGCGATGCCGCGCCCACCGCAGCGCGCTGTCATAGAGATCGGAAAACAGGCTCAATTGCCGGTACCGGGCAGAAGTGGCACGAAGCTGACGGCGCCGAGCGGGTCACGCCGGTATCCGTCGGCGGTTCGGGTGATGCACTGCAGGCGCTGCCCTCCGCGGGCGCCGACCGGAATGACCATGCGCCCGCCTTCGTCCAGTTGCTCGAGCAACTCTTCGGGCACCTCCGCGGGCGCGGCGGCGACAATGATTCCCTGGAACGGCGCCTCCGCTTTCCAGCCACGCAGACCGTCGCCGTGGCGCAGCGAGACGTTGCCGATCTCAAGTTCCCTGAGCCGTTCCTGGGCACGCCTGATCAGCGAAAGCAGTCGCTCCACGCTGAATATGTGCCGGGCGAAGGGCGCCGCCACAGCCGTCTGGTAGCCGCTGCCGGTGCCTATTTCCAGCACTCGCCCGAGCTTCTCGCCGGGCGCCAGGCCGCGAATGAGCGCCTCCGTCATCAAAGCGACGATGTAGGGCTGGGAGATGGTCTGGCCAAAACCGATGGGCAGCGCGGTATCCTCGTAGGCGCGGCTTGCCAGCGCCTCGTCCACGAACAGGTGCCTCGGCACTTCGCGGATCCGGTCCAGCACCGCCTCGTTGGCGATGCCCTCGCGTCTCAGCCGGCTGACCAGCCGGTCCCGGGTACGGACCGACGTCATGCCGACGCCACGAACGTCGCGACCGTGCCTCACGGCAACGTGCTCCACGGGGCATTCAGAGACTCCGCCGGCATGCCGGGACTATTCTCGCAGGTCGAGGTTGCTGGATTCGGCACTTTCGAGACCACTATACTGGACACAGGCGGCCCGGGGCGAAAGCCCCGCAGCGGAGCGATGACTTGACTGCCGGCAACGACAAGGAAACCTTTGTACGCGCCATGCGCGGCGTCAGGCGCCTTCGGTACGAGGAGCGCGCGTTGCATCGGCGGTCGCGCCCCTCAACCGCCGCGATGACGCGAGCGGCGCGGCAGGAGGTGCTGCGCGAGAGTCTGCACGGTTCCGACGACGGTCCCGATGCCCTCGAGCAACTCGGCGAGGAGGTGTCATACCGGCGAGCCAGCCTGCCGGAACGGACCTTTCGCCGGTTGCGCCGCGGCCGCTTTCGGATCGAGGACGAGACGGACCTGCACGGACTCACGCTGGACCAGGCGCGTTCGCAGTTGCGGGCGTTCATCGCCGAAGCAACCGCACGGGGCCATGGGTGCGTTCGCGTCATACACGGCAAGGGTCTTCGATCAGGCCCACGCGGCCCGGTTCTCAAGACTGGCGTGCAACGCTGGCTGGCCCGATGGGACGAAGTTCTGGCTTTCGTATCCGCCCGTGCCCGCGACGGTGGATCCGGCGCGGTCTACGTTCTGCTTCGCCGAAGGCGCTGAGACCACCTACGGTTCCGCGGTTTCTGCCGGGGGCAGCGAGGTGATCTGGTAGAAGGTTTCGCCTTCGGCAATCATTCCAAGATCGGCGCGGGCGCGCTCCTCGGCTGCGGCAAGCCCTTGCTTGAGATCCTGTACCTCGCCCTCCAGGGCGGCATTGCGCGCGGCCAGTTCCCGATTCTCGAGGGTACGTTCGGCGATCAGGTCCCTGAGCCGCCACACTTCGCGCAAGCCGTCGTCGGGAGACCACAGACGGGCTTGTACAAGGCCCAAGGCGACTACCAACAGAAGCAGCAGGATTCGCATGGTGAATGCAACTCTCCCGGATGATTCATGATACTTGTTTACAACCTCATTGGGAACGCATCGGCGCCTGCAAATACGGCCCGCTCGCCCAGTTCGGCCTCGATTCTCAGTAATCGATTGTACTTCGCGATACGGTCCGACCGGCTCAACGAGCCCGTCTTGATCTGCGTGGCAGCCGTGGCGACCGCAATGTCCGCGATCATGGTGTCCTCCGTTTCGCCCGAGCGGTGGGAGATCACCGCCGTGTAACCGGCGGCGCAGGCCATGTCGATGGCCGCCGCAGTTTCCGTCAGCGTTCCGATCTGGTTGGGCTTGACCAGAATGCTGTTGGCGATCCGCCGTTCGATTCCCGCGCCCAGTATTTCCGTATTGGTTACGAACAGGTCGTCACCCACCAGTTGCATCCGGTCCCGCAATCGCTCGCTCAGATACGACCAGCCGGGCCAGTCGTCCTCGGACATGCCGTCTTCGATGGAGACGATCGGGTAGCGGGCCACGAGATCCTCCAGGTACCCGCAGAATTCGGTGGACGTGAACTCCCGCCCCTCCGACTCCAGGCGATAGACGCCATCGGCGCAGAACTCGGTGCTGGCCACATCCAGCCCGAGATAGATCTCCCGGCCCAGCGTGTAGCCGGCTTCCTCAACGGCTTCCGCGATGGCCACGAGGGCCGCCTCGTTGGAGTCGAGATCCGGGGCGAAACCGCCTTCATCGCCCACCGCGGTATTCAGCCCACGGCCCTCCAGCACGCGCTTCAGGCTCTGGAAGACTTCGGCGCCATAGCGCAGGCTCTCCGAAAAGCTCGGCGCCCCGACCGGCAGGATCATAAACTCCTGTATGTCCACGCTGTTGTTGGCATGGGCGCCGCCGTTGATGATGTTCATCATGGGCACCGGCATGGTGTATTTGTCCCGCCCGGCAAGCGCGCGGTACAGCGGCTTGCCCTGCTCCGCCGCGCAGGCCTTCGCATTGGCCAGCGAGACCGCGAGGATCGCGTTGGCGCCGAGACGGGCCTTGTTGGGAGTGCCGTCCAGCTCGACCAGCCGTTTGTCCAGCGCTGGCTGGCCGCTCGCCTCCATACCTGTCGCAGCATCGCGAATCTCGCCATTGACCGCCGCCACGGCACGGCTCACGCCCTTTCCGGCTTATCGCGCCTTGTCGCCATCGCGCAGTTCGACCGCCGCCCGGGAACCGGTGGAGGCGCCGGACGGGACCGCCGCCCGCCCCCGGGCGCCCGACTCCAGGACGACCGCGGCCTCTACCGTGGGAAACCCGCGGGAGTCCAGTATCTCGAGCCCCCGAACGTCCTTGATACGGCTCATCGCTCTTCCCGGCCGACCTGGTGCTCTTCCAGGGCGCCGTTCTTGACGGCCGCATCGATGGCCTTGAGGCGGGCCAGCAGTCCCTCCATCCTGTCCAGGGGCCACGCGTTGGGCCCGTCGCTCCTGGCCTCGTCCGGATTCGGGTGCGACTCCAGGAACAACCCCGCGACACCCGTGGCGACCGCTGCGCGCGCCAGCGGAGCAATGAAGGCCCGCTCCCCGCCGGACGCGTGACCCCTCGCCCCCGGGTACTGAACCGAATGACCCGCGTCGAAAACCACCGGACAACCGGTCTCTCGCATCAGCACCAGGGAGCGCATGTCCGACACCAGGTTGTTGTAGCCGAACATGTAGCCCCGCTCGCACACCAGGATGTCCTCGTTCCCGGTGGACCGGGCCTTCTCCACCACGTTGGTCATCTCCCAGGGAGACAGGAACTGCCCCTTCTTGATGTTCACCGGGCGTCCGCAGGAGGCGACCGAAACGATGAAGTTGGTCTGCCGGCACAGCATCGCGGGCGTCTGCAGGACGTCCACCACCGCCGCGACTTCCGCCAGCGGCGTATCCTCGTGAACGTCGGTGAGCACCGGCACGCCGACCTGCCGTTTGACCGCGTCCAGCGCCCGCAGCCCCCTCTCCATTCCCAGCCCCCGGAAGCTGCCGATGGACGAGCGGTTGGCCTTGTCGAAGGAGGACTTGAAGATAAAGGGGATGTCCAGCGCCGCGGCGGTCTCCGCCAGCTTCCCCGCCACGTCGACGACAAACGACTCGCCTTCGATCACGCAGGGACCGGAGATCAGGAAGAACGGCTTGGCATTGCCGGCCTCGAATCCGGCGAGCTTCATGCGCGGGCCACGCGCGGCAGCCTCAGTCCCTGGCAGGAGCGCGCCGCGGTCACGAAACTGGCGAACAGCGGGTGCCCGTCGAGAGGATTGGACGTGAACTCGGGATGGAACTGGCAGGCCAGGAACCAAGGGTGTCCGGGCAGTTCGATGATTTCCGCCAGGTCGTCTTCGGACCGGCCGGAGAACACCAAACCCTTTTCGGCCAGCACCGGATGGTAGTTGTTGTTGAATTCGTAACGATGGCGGTGGCGCTCGTAGATGGTGTCCTGGCCGTAAACCTCTCGGGCCAGGCTGCCTGAGGCGATGTGGCAGGTTTGCGCACCGAGCCGCATTGTGCCGCCCATTTCCGAATCCTCGGTGCGTTCCTCGATCGAGCCGCTGCGATCCTGCCACTCGGTGATCAGCGCTATGACGGGATTGGGCGTATCGGACTGAAACTCCGTGGAGTGGGCGCCTGTGAGTCCCGCCACGTTGCGTGCGTACTCGATCACAGCGACCTGTAGCCCCAGGCAGATACCCAGGTAGGGAATCTGCTTCTCCCGCGCCAGTTTTACTGCGGAGATCTTGCCCTCGATACCGCGGTCGCCGAATCCGCCGGGGACCAGGATAGCATCGGCCGTGTGCAACCGGCCGTTACCGTTGGCCTCAAGCTCTTCGGATTCGACGTAACGGATGTTGACCCGGGTGCGGGTCTGGATTCCCGCGTGCAACAGTGCCTCTGTCAGCGAGATATAGGAATCGCGGATGTCCATGTACTTGCCGACCATGGCGATCTCGATCTCGGCCTCCGGGTTGGCATGAGCTTCGACCACGGACTCCCACTTGGACAGATTCGCCGCGGGAACGTCCAGCCCCAGCTTTTCGACAACGATGTCGTCCAGGTGCTTCTTGTTGAGCATGAGCGGGATCTTGTAGAGGTTGTCCACGTCCACGGCGGAGATCACCGCCCGCTCCTCGACGTTGGTGAACAGCGCGATCTTGGCGCGCTGTTCGTCCGGCAGGGGCTGTTCCGACCGGCACACCAGAATATCCGGCTGTATTCCGATGGACCGCAATTCCTTCACGGAGTGCTGGGTGGGCTTGGTCTTGATCTCCGAAGACGCCGCGATGTAGGGCACCAGCGTCAGGTGCAGGTAAGCCGCGCGCTGCCGGCCAAGCTCGACGCCCAGTTGGCGAATCGCATCCATGAACGGCACCGATTCGATATCGCCCCCGGTGCCGCCGATGTCCCCCCTGCAACTATCCGCCCCAC
>VYEH01000128.1:5997-18317 GCA_009843005.1 Pseudomonadota bacterium
AGATCCAGGTCCGTCTCGGTACCGTCCTCGGTCACGAACACCTCGCCGTGCTGGAAGGGGCTCATGGTGCCCGGATCCACGTTGATGTAGGGATCCAGCTGGATCATGCGCACGTGCAGGCCGCGCGCTTCGAGAATGGCGCCGAGGGACGCCGAGGTGATGCCCTTGCCGAGAGACGAGACCACGCCCCCGGTGATGAAAATGAATCGCGTCATTGCCCGCCCTGGTTGGCCACTTGGAGGTCCGGTTCGATCCCTGCAGGATGGTACTGAACCGCGGGTGGCAGCTACTTCAAGACGGTTTTACAAAATACCAAAATATCAGGGTGGCGGCCAGCGTTTCTACTGGACATTCCTCAGCGGGACGGACCGCAGGCTGCCTGTCCGCTGGCGTCGTTCACCGGCACGGTATCCTCAAGGTAATCGCCGAAACGCTCCGCCGACAGGCCGAAGACGCCGAACACCCCGCACACCCTGGGCGCCACGCCGTCCAGGGCCTCGCAGTTCCCGCCGCTCAACGATTCGTCCAGAAACCCCGACAACAGAACGGCCCGACCGTCGATCCAGGTCGCCAGTATGTCCTCGTCCGTGGCCGTGAGCACCGCCTCGTAAGCATCCCCGCCGGCATAACTGGCGAGCACCAGGTCCGCCCGCAGTCCGGGCTGGATCGCGCCGAACCGCCCTTCCAGGCCCAGCGCGTAGGCGCCATTGATGGTGGCCATGCGCCACAGCGCCTCGCCCGGCAACGCCACGCCGGCGTCTTCAGCCACCTGCCGCGCGCACACGACCTCTTCGCGCATATTGAACGAACCGCTCGGCGACCAGTCCGTTGAAAGCGCAACCCGCACGCCATGCTCCAGCGCACCGGCGATGTCCACGGTCTCGCCGTACAGGGCCAGATTGGAACGCGGCGACCACACCAGCGTGACGTCCAGTTCGCGCATTGCCATGTAGTCCTCGCGGTCCGCCGCCACGCCGTGGACCAGCGAATAGCGCCGGTCGCGCCGCTGCGCGCGCTCGAGGTAACGCGCCACCTCGGCTCTCGCCGCGCAACTTGAGGACCTGCCTTCGCCCACATGCGGAACATAGGCCATGAACGGCAGATTGTCGCCCACGGGCGGGAACCGGTGAACGGGGCCGCCGGCGCATTCGTCCTCGAGATCCTCCACGACACTGAAGGAGAACGGGAAGGTCGTCACGTCCGCCTCGGCATCGTAGAGCGCGGGGTCGCCGTCGCGTACGTGCCGATTGATGTTGCGAATCACGCCCGGCACGCCGCCGGTTCCGGCGATGGCGGTCGCGCCGCCCAGCAGGTGACGCAACTCCATGGCGAGGAGTATCGCGGTCGACTCCGTGTCGCCGGGGTCGTAGTAGTACGCCTCGGGTGACGGCAACTGCACCTTGCCCCCGATACCGAGTCGCCATTCGTCGCGGTGGGCATAACCCGGGTTCAGGTTCGCGTCGGGAAATGCATGACTGAAGGCAGGGTGTTCATGGGCGTTGACGAAACCCGGCGACAGCACGGCCCTGCCCCGGCAATCCAGGACGGCGGCGCGGGGATAGGCTGCGCGCAGGGCGTCGAACTCCGCCACCGCGCCGATCTGGCCGTTGAAGCGGATGTGCACGCCATGGTCCGGCCTGTGTCCCTCCGGCGCCAGCACATCGGCGCCGACGATCAGCCCGGGAACGCGGCCGCCGGACGCCGCCGCCGGCGTCAGTTCGCAGTACGCCGCAGTAAACGGCTCGAAATCGTCGACGGTATCGTAAACGGGCAACGCGCACCCGCTCAGCAACGGCGCAGCAAGAAAGCCGGCCCAGGGGCAATGGAAAGCCCGCCGGGCAGTCGGCCACTCGTCGGCGGGCATCATCGGAATCCGTTCAGTCGTGCGACTCCGGCGTGCGCGACAGCGCCGCCATGGCCTCGTCCGCGGAATCGTACGTGTCGATGATCCGATCGAACCCGAGCACCTCGAACGCCCGGTCAATCCCTTCGCCGAGCCCGCACAGGGCGAACCGCCCACCGTGCCGCGCGCACCGCCTGGCCAGACGCAGGATCGTCACCATGCCCGCCGAATTGATGTAGGTCATCTCCCCCGCATCCAGCAGCACAGGCCCCGTGTATCGATCGCCGACCTCCATGTGGATCCAGGATGCGAATACCTCCGCACGGTGGCGAAACACACGCCCGTGTACCGACACGATCGTCACGCCGGATCGTATCCGGCTTGTCACCTTCATGAACCTGCCCCGGGACCGTCGCCGCCATCCACCTCATGCATGCGCGTAGCAGACTTGAGTGAAACGGCCAATCGAACTCGCCTTTCCCTTCCTCGACAGGGCTTACATCCCGCCGTAGCTCGAACGATTCACTTCCTCGCCGCGCATGTAGACCGAGGCGATCCGCCGCGTATTGGTGATGTCCTCCAACGGATCGGCTTCCAGCACGATGAAGTCGGCGCTCTTGCCAGCCTCAATGGCGCCCATCTGGTCGAGGCCGACCGTGGCGGCGGCATTGCGGGTCGCGGCCACGATCACGTCGGCCGGCGACATGCCGGCAAGGACCATGTCCTCCATTTCCACGTGGGGCGCCCAAGGCGTGTTGCCGTCGGTGCCTAACGCAACGATCACGCCGGCCTCGCTCATTCTGTCGAGATTGCGGGCCTGAATCCCGTGGGCTTCCCGAATGGCCGGATTGTCCGCAGCGGCCTCCAATTCGGCAATCTCCTCGTCGGAGTAGGCGCCGGCCAGCCAGCTCAGATCGGTGGAGACACCGCGGGCTCCCATGTTCGCGATGAGCACGGTATCGGGCTGCTCGGCAAGCATCTCGATGAATTCATCGTCGACATCCATATCGCGAACGCCATGGGCATAGATGTCCACGTCGGCGCGCAGCAGGCCCTTGGCATCCTCGAGATCGAAGATGTGCGCCGAAACCCGGATGCCGTGCTGGTGCGCTTCATCGATGGCAGCGCCATACAGTTCCGGCGTGAGCTGCTCGTATTGACCGTCCCGGTCATCGACCCACAGCTTGATCAGGTCTACGTTGCGGGCAGCCTCCGTGCGAACGGCTTCCCGGGCTTCCTCCTCCGTGTTGATCCAGTGGACCACGCGGCGTCCCGGCTCCGGGCGGGTGATGCCCAGCCCCGCGGAACGGAACCGCGCTGCCCCGGCTATCTCTTCATCGCGCACCGCCAGCGCTTCCTCGGTATCGTCCGAACCCATGCTGACCGCGGCGCCCACGCCGAACCAGGCGCGCTGGCGCAGGTCGTTGACGAGCGCGTCGCGGCTGGTATTCATGTGCACGTGCGCGTCCACGATCACCGGCATGACGCTCATTCCGCTGAGATCGACGGTAGCGGCGCCTTCCGGCGCGGATACCTCGCCGGCAGGACCCACCGCCACGATAACGCCCCCGTCGACGACCACGGCCGCGTTGTCGATGGGGTCCGAACCGTCGCCCGTGATCACCCGGGCGCCCTCGTACACGACAGCGGTCACCGGTTCGGTATCGGCCGCTGGTTCAACGTCGGTCATCGGCTCTTCCGTGGCTTGATCGGTGGCGGGACCGCAGGCCGCCAGCGACAGGAACGCCAGCGCCCACAGCGGAGCCGCAGCGGCGGCAAATCTCGAATTGGCCATTTCTTGTTTCATGGGAGTCCCCTCGGTTGGCTTGTCGGCCTGATTGTACTCCCGCAGCGAAGCCGTCGCGACCGTGAGGCTGCCCTCCCGAACCGGCGCCAGCCTCACACCGCCGATCCGATAGAATGAATGGTGCGATGCACTCTCAACGCAGCTCACCTCCGTTGCTTTCGAGTGAGCGATGGAAACAAGGCCACAGACCGGTGAAACATGCGGCATAGGTTCACCTTCGCACGCTCTGTCGCGCTGTTCGCGCTGATCCTTCAAACGGGATGCACAGCATTCACCGTCAGCCCTCAGGCATCACGTCCCGAACCTGTACCCGAACCTCTGGTCATCGCCCACAGGGGAGCCAGCGGATACCTGCCTGAACATACGCTCGAATCCTACGCACTGGCCATCGAACAGGGCGCTCACTACATCGAAGCGGATCTGGTAATTACCGCGGATGGCGTGCTGATCGCACGCCACGAGAACAATCTGGCCGACACCACCGATGTGGCGGAGAAGTTTCCCGGTCGAAGGCGTACAGGGATGGTCGACGGACAGCAGGTGGATGGCTGGTTTTCCGAGGACTTCACGCTGGAAGAAATCAAGACGCTTCGCGCAACGGAGCGACTGCCGTTTCGCGATCAATCCAGCAACGGTAAATTCCTGGTCCCAAGCTTCGACGAAGTGATTCAACTGGTCTTGAGCAGGAGCCGCGAACTGGGGCGCAGCATCGGAATCTACCCGGAAACCAAGCATCCCTCCCATTTCGCCGCGCTTGGGCTGCCGTTGGAAGAACCCCTGGTGGCCGCACTGGAAAGACACGATCTGGATCGAGCCGATGCCCCGGTGTTCATTCAGTCCTTTGAAGTCGGCAACCTCAGGAAACTCGACGGGTTTACCGATGCGCCGCTGATTCAACTCCTCAGCGCGCCGACCCTCGCGCCCTTCGACCAGGAATCGGCCGGCACCGGGCTCACCTACGGAGACATGATCACCGACGCGGGACTTCGGGAAATTGCCACCTACGCCGACGGTATCGGTCCCTGGAAGGGCCTGATCGTGCCGCGCGATGAGGAGGGAGACCTGGCGCCGCCTACAAACCTGATCGACCGGGCCCATGCCGTGGGCCTTGCGGTCCACGCGTACACGTTCCGGTCCGAGGCCCGGTATCTCGCCAGTCAGTACGATGGCGATCCGGGCGCCGAGTATCGCCAGTTCTTCAGCCTGGGCGTTGACGGCGTCTTCACCGATTTTCCCGATGCCGCGACAAGGGCCGCGCGGAATCTGCAATAGCGGGGGTACGGGGATCCGGTGGCGGCGGATCCCTGACCTATTCCACCAGGGTACAGCCGTAGGCTTGCAAGGCCTCTCCGGGGACCCAGTCCCAGTGCCAGCGGAGAACCAGCGGTTCCAGCAGCGTCTCGGGATCCGTGATCAGTACCTCGTAGTCCAGCCGCTGCTCGTCACCGCTGAGCGTGAACCGCTCGACCGAGTGGACCTGCCTGCCCTGCGGAGTGCCGGCATCATCGAAAATGGCCCAGTCGATATCGGTGGTGGTCACCTCGAGCGTGTTCCCCTCCCAACGGCCCGTGGAAAAGCCCAGCGGCGTCCCTCGATGGGCGCCGCCGCTCGCGGAGTCTGTCATGTGAATCGTGCGCTGGATGTCCCATAGTTCCAGCTCCAGCAGGATTTCTCCTCCTTGGTCGGTGAATTCGATGGGAAAAGGATTGTCCATGACCAGCGGCATGCCCGCCGCGATGCAACGCAGCGCCGGATCGTCGACCAGGGGATCGTACTCGGCCTGCCCGGCCAGCGCCTGTGCCGTGTAGGCGGGCTCGACCACCGGCCGGTCGGACGTTCGGCCGTAGGTCCAGACCCGGAAAATGCCTCGGGCCGAGCGACTGTCCGCCTCAGCCGCTTCCTCGGTGATATGAACGCCGAACTGCGGCTGAATCCCGAATCGCGCTGCGAGCGTAGGGAACATGGGCAGTGAGCGGCCGTCGGCGAGTTCAATTCTCACTCCGATCATTTCCCTGGGGGCCACCCTGGACGGGTAACCCGAGACGGAGACGCGGTCGCCAACGGCCGCGATGTCGGCGGTCACCCCCAGGCGCCTCAGCAACGTGGGCCCGCCGGACTCGACGTGCCACCGTTCGGGTCCGGCACCAGCCGTTTGGGACTCGATGGTCAGCGTCACATGCGGGTTCTGCCACCGCATCGAGGTTACGACGCCGTCGATCGTCATCGGCACGGAAGTGTCGAAAAATGCTCCGACCGCGTGATGGGCGCGCACAGCCATCGGCAGCATCGAAGCAAGTATCAGCAGGGAACAGATTGATTTCATGAATGCTATTTTGTAGTCCCGGACGCGGTCACGACAAGCGCGGATGATCCGTCCACCGAACCTGCCACGGGGCTCGGTTGCCCGCCCTGTCTGCCGCTGAGTGCGCGACCCACAGATCGCCCACCGCAACCAGGGCGTCCTCACGATACAGCAACGGAATCCGGGCCCTGAGCCATGGCGGTACACCCGCCTCCTGCAGCCACTTCTTGAGGGGGCGGCTGTGCGGCCGTCCGATCGGCCTGAAACGCTCACCGCCCTTTCGAAAGCGGACGCTGAAACCCTCCTCGGCCCAGTTCGCGGGAAGTCCGTGACCGGCGCTCGCAACCAGCCGGATCTTGCCTTCCGGCCCGCTCCACGGCCGCGCAAGACTGACCTTGCCGGAATACCCCGGCGGAGACGCCGCCGGCAGCGGCTCAAGCAGGTACAGGCGATCCCGGTAGATTCGCGCCTCCCCACCCGGCCACTGAACTGTGGTCTTTGCGTCGCGGCGCCGAACGTCCAGGGCTCGCAGCAGTTCATCCATCTGCCGGGTATCCGGCATGGGAAGTCCGAGCCGGACCATTGAATGCCGCAGGACGTTGCGCCGCCTGACAGGGGAAAGATCGCGAAGGACAGTGCATTCGATCCGCTCCGGATCACCCGGGGCGTCCGCCAGGGCGGCTTCGTCCAGGATCTGCTGGGCCTGGGCCATCTGGCTCGCTGCCCGACCGACCGTTCTGGCCGCCGCGGGCCAGCGCTCAGTGATTCGAGGGATCAGCTCCGCACGAACGTAGTTGCGATCGAACCGCGTATCCCGGTTCGACGGGTCCTCGATCCATTCCAGCCCCCAATCCCTTGCCGCAGCCAGGATTTCCGCCCTGGACATCCCCAGCAATGGTCGGGCCAGGAACCCGGCGCCAAATGGATGCAGCGGGGCGATGCCACGCAAACCCCTCACGCCAGTGCCCCGCAGCAGGCGTAACAATACCGTTTCGAGCTGGTCGTCGGCATGGTGCGCCGTCAGCAGCGTCTCTCCCGGTGCCAGGAGTTCCGTCAGCGCACGGTACCGAACCTCGCGCGCCCGTGCCTCCAGGCTCTCCCCGGGAACCGCCTCCACGGGACATCGCAGGCTCCGGTAACCGACGCCAAGGGCCGCTGCCGCAGCCCTGCAGCGACGTTCCCAGGTCTTCGAATCCGGATGCAGTCCGTGATCGACATGCAATGCGCGCACCTCCGGACGAGGCGTCAAGCGGCAAATCGCCGCCAGCAGGACAGTGGAGTCGGCGCCACCGCTGAACGCGACCGCGAAGTTCCGCGGCGCGCCCGGCAATTCAGCCAGGCTTCGACCGAGACTATCGAGAAGCCGGGCCATGAAACCCGCGGCAACACGGGACCGCCGGCAGCGACTCAGCCTTCCTTGTAGGTTCCGTGATTGGCAAGCCGGCTGCGCCTCTTCGCGATCAGATCGTCGGTGGCGAGAATCTGCAGGTCGTTGAGCGCCTGCAACAGGGCATTCTTGACCACCTCCGCGGTGGCCTGGTAGTTGCGGTGGGCGCCGCCCAGCGGCTCGGGAACGACTTCGTCGATCAGTCCGAGCTTCTGCAGCCGCTCGGCCGTGATGCCCATGGCTTCGGCCGCGGCCGCCGCCTTTTCGGTATTCTTCCAGAGTATGGACGCGCAGCCTTCCGGCGAAATCACGGAGTAAATTCCATACTGAAGCATGAGAATACGATCCGCCACGCCGATGGCCAGCGCGCCGCCGGAGCCGCCCTCGCCGATGACGATACTCACGATGGGCACCTTGAGGCTCGCCATGACCAACAGGTTGCGGGCAATGGCCTCGCTCTGACCGCGTTCCTCCGCACCCACGCCCGGATAGGCTCCCGGGGTATCGATAAAGGTCACCACAGGGGTATCGAACTTCTCGGCCAGGCGCATCAGCCTCAACGCCTTGCGATAGCCCTCCGGACTGGCCATACCGTAGTTGCGCCGGATCCGTTCCTTCGTATCGCGGCCCTTCTGATGGCCGATGACCATCACCGGCTGTCCTTCCAGGCGCGCGAGTCCGCCGACCAGCGATTGATCGTCAGCATACATCCGGTCCCCGTGCAGTTCCTGGAAGTCCGAAAAGCACCGCGAGACGTAATCCAGGGTATACGGCCGCTGCGGATGTCTGGCGAGATTGGCGATCTGCCACGACGACAGATTGGAGAATATCCGGCGCGTCAGCGACTCGCTCTGGCGCCGCAGCCGGGCGATCTCCTCGGTGATGTTGAACTCCGAATCGTCCCCGACGAACTTCAGCTCGTCGATTTTCGCCTCGAGTTCAGCGATGGGCTGTTCGAAGTCCAGGAAGTTAAGGTCCATTCGCGGACCATACCTGCAAGGCCGGAATCGTGACAAGTCGGATCGAAATGCCGCTTGCCGGGCTTGTCCGATGCTCTCCAGAGCTGTATATCGCATCCGGATGACCGGTAAATTGCGCGGAAAGACCGTTTGAGAGTGGCACAGGAGTACAGGAAATAGGAGTTGATACCAACGGCGATCCTGCCGGAATCGATGAAGAATCCCGTGCGCGGCGACCGGCCCTCGTCTGGTTCCGCCGCGACCTGCGGCTGGCGGACAATCCGGCGTGGAATACGGCCGCGAGCAGCGGGCGGCCGGTCATTCCCGTGTTTATCCTGGATGAGCGAAGCCGGCCCATGGGCAGCGCGTCCCGCTGGTGGCTGCACGGCAGCCTGCGGGAGCTGAATGACGCGTTGAGGCGCCTGGGCAGCCGCCTGATCCTGCGCCGGGGACCGGCAAGCGAAGCGATCGCGGAGCTTGTACGGGACACCGGCGCCGCGGCGGTCTCGTGGAACCGACTCTACGATCCCGCGCTCGACAGGCGCGACAGGCGGGTCGAGGCGCAGCTCGCCCACGCCGGTATCGCCACGGAGACCTTCAACGCTTCCCTGCTGTTCGAACCCCGGGCCCTGAGCACGGGCGCCGGCACGCCCTTCAAGGTCTTTACGGCATTCTGGCGCCGGTGCAGCACCCTGGACATCGGAGGCCCCGGCCCAACGCCCCCGGTTCCGGCAGCGCCCACGGTCTGGCCCCGCAGCGACGGGCTCCACAGGTGGGCGCTGAGACCCCGGCGCCCCGGCTGGGCGGATGGTTTTCTCAGCGTCTGGCAGCCGGGCGAGAGCGGCGCGAAGGACCGTCTCCAATCGTTCCTGCGACATGGGATCGACGAGTATCACCGGCGACGGGATCGACCGGGTCTGGCGGCGACGAGCCGGCTCTCTCCCCACCTTCATTTCGGAGAGATCGGGCCCCGCCAGGTCGTTGCCGCGCTTGAACCGGCGGCGCCAGGGCCCGGCCGCGATGCGTTCCTGCGCGAACTCGGATGGCGCGAGTTCAGCCATCACCTGCTGTGCCATCACCCGGAGATGGGAACGGCCAATCTGCGGCCGGAATACGACCGCATGCCCTGGCGGAACGAGCCGGCCGAGCTCGAGCGCTGGCAGCGCGGCCGGACCGGCTATCCCCTGGTCGACGCCGGAATGCGAGAGCTGTGGGCGACCGGCTGGATGCACAACCGCGTGCGCATGATCGCCGCCTCCTTTCTGACCAAGCACCTGTTGATCGACTGGCGCGAGGGTGCGGCCTGGTTCTGGGACACGCTGGTGGATGCCGACTGGGCAAACAACAGCGCGGGCTGGCAATGGGTCGCCGGCTGCGGCGTGGACGCGGCGCCCTGGTTCCGCATCTTCAATCCGGTCACGCAATCGCGGCGCTTCGATCCGGCCGGCAGCTACCTGCGCACCTGGCTGCCCGAGCTGCGGCGCCTGTCCGACAGGCACATTCACGCTCCGTGGCAGGCGCCGCAAGCCGTGTTGTCCGGGGCCGGCATTAGGCTCGGGCGGACCTATCCTATGCCCATGGTCGACCTGGACAGCGGCCGGCAACGGGCCCTTGAAGCCTGGCGAACCCGCGTTCGCGGCAGCGCACGGACGCCGGTCAGGTGAAATGCCTGGGATAGTGGATCGAAAAGCCGTTATTCCCCAGCAGGACGCCGAGGCGATCGCGCAGATCGCGGCTGGGGCGCACCGCCCAGCGTTCCCCCAGTATCAGCCGTGACATAGCTTCCGAACCCCTGTATTCGATACAGACTTCGCACCTCCCGTGGCCGAACGGCGCCAACTCCTTCCCCAGGGCATTCGCGAAATCGGCCCCAAGACCATCTTCCGGCCAATGGATCGTCAAACGGCTGGCATTGTTCTCGATGGTTTCGTCAACCGAACCGAGTGCGCGCGCCGTCAGCCGCCAGTCGTTGAGGAAATCGTCGAAGCGAAGCTGACCTTCCGCGACCAGCATCACGTCGTTGTCGGCCAGGTGCCGATACCGGTTGAAGACTTCTTCGAACAACGTGATTTCCAGCCGTCCGGTGTGATCCTCAAGCACCATGGAGACCCTTCCGCCGCGGCGGCGAACGTCGGTCACCAGGCCGGCGACCCTGACCTCGCCCTTTGCGACCCCACCGCCGTTACCCGTCGCTTCCGTCAGCTTGCCGATGGTTCCATGGGTGAAATGACGGCAATGCCGCGCATACTCGTCGAACGGGTGCCCGCTGAGATAAAGACCCAGGCTGTCCCGTTCACCCTTGAGCCGCTCCTGCACGCTCCATTCCTGAACCGGTTCAAGCAGTTCCTCGATGTCGCCCTGTGAGCCGGGTTCGGCGAACAGCGCGCCCTGTCCCGCAAACCTTGTCTGGGCCGAATGGGCCGCAAGCTTGAGCGCATCGGGGACGGCCTCCATCAGGGTGGCTCGATTCGGCCCGAATTCGTCCAGGGTGCCGGAACGCACGAACGCCTCCAGAACGCGGCGGTTGAGACGCTGCTGGTCCATCCGGCGACAGAGGTCCAGCAGGCCGGTGAACGGACCGTTGCGCTCCCGTTCCTCGACCAGGTTGTCGACCGCGCTCCGGCCCACGCCCTTGATGGCGCCGAGCCCGTATGCGATGGCGCGCGGACCTGCCACGACGAATTCGTATCGCGACCGATTGATGCCCGGTCCCTGCAATTCGATTTCAAACCGTTCGCAGTCTTCCTTGAGGGTCACCAGCTTGTCGGTGTGATCCATGTCGGTGGTCAACACGGCCGCCAGGAAGTGCGCCGGGTGGCGGGCCTTGAGCCACGCCGTCTGGTAGGCGATCAGCGCATAGGCGGCCGAGTGCGACTTGTTGAAGCCGTAGCCGGCGAAATGTTCCATCAGGTCGAAGAGACTCTTGGCCACCCCTGCTTGGACGCCGTGGCTTTCCGCACCCTTCATGAACACGCCGCGCTGCTGGTCCATCTCCTCGGGCTTCTTCTTGCCCATGGCGCGGCGCAGCAGGTCCGCGCCGCCCAGGGAATAGCCGGCAATGGTCTGGGCGATCTGCATCACCTGCTCCTGGTACAGGATCACCCCGTAGGTGGGCTCGAGAATCGGCTTGAGCTTCGGGTGAAAGTAGTCCACGGGAGCGGCGTCGGTGCCGTGCTTGCGGTTGATGAAAGTGTCCACCATCCCGGATTGCAGGGGGCCGGGCCTGAACAGCGCCAGCACGGCCACCAGATCGTCGAACCGGTCCGGCTGCAACCGCCTGATCAGGTCGCGCATGCCCCGCGACTCCAGCTGGAACACGCCGGTGGTCTGGCATCGCCGCAACAGCTCGTACGTGGCCGGATCGTCCATGGGAATGTTTTCCGGACCGAGGGGATCGAGGCCGCCCGCCTTGCGCTGCCGATTGATCGACATCAGGGCGCGATCGATGATGGTGAGCGTGCGCAACCCCAGGAAATCGAACTTGAACAGCCCCATCGCCTCGACATCGTCCTTGTCCAACTGGCTCAGCGAACTGCCGTCCGGTTCCACGTACAGGGGCATGAAGTCGGTCAGGGGCCTGGGCGCGATCACCACCCCGCCGGCGTGGGTGCCGGCGTTGCGGGCGATCCCTTCGAGTTTCCTGGCCAGATCGATGAGCTCCCTGACCTCGGACTCCTCGTCATACAGCGACCTGAGTTCCTCTTCCTTGAGCGCCTTTTCCAGGGTGATGCCCAATTCGAAGGGGATCAGCTTGGCAATGCGGTCCACGTAACCGAAAGGCTTGCCCAGCGCCCGGCCCACATCCCGGACAACGGCCCTGGCGGCCATGGTGCCGAAGGTGATGATCTGCGAAACGCGGTCCTGGCCGTAGCGGTCGGCGACATAGCCGATCACGTCGTCGCGGCCGTCGATGCAGAAGTCGATATCGAAATCCGGCATGGAAACGCGCTCCGGATTCAGGAAGCGCTCAAACAGCAGATCGTGTTCAAGAGGATCGAGATCGGTGATGCCCAGAGCGAATG
>VYEH01000309.1:0-723 GCA_009843005.1 Pseudomonadota bacterium
GCGGCCTCATCGATTTCCAGTGCTCGTCGTATGAGCGGTTCGGCTTCCTCGGTCCGATTGGTGTCGAGTAGCAGCATCGCCAAGTTGCTCGAAGCCACCGCTGCAAGCTCTGAATTGGCGAGTGCCGTCGCCTCCGCATGCGCGGAGCGAACCTGCTCCTCAGACTCCTTCCATCGTGCAAGATCGTGGAGGACACTCGCGATTCTAAGGCGTTGCATGATCCGCTCTTCGCGATCGCTGATGCTTTCGAGCGTGTCTTGCAGGAAGCTGAGTTTGGTCTCGGAAAATGTCCGTGGCGTCAGCCCTTTTCCCATATCTGTAAGACGAAGGGCAAACTCTTCGACTTCGCCGCTTCGGTGCATTTCCCATGCCGCGATCATTTCCTCGACTTCGGAAAGATAGTCGGGAACTGACGGAGTGCTCGTAACGGTGCGGACAATGGATTGGCTCACATCATCTCGCGCCAGGGGCGCAGCCTCTCGCACGTAGTTCGCCGTTTGTTTGGCATCTCCACGCACGGCAAAGATCCTGGCCATGTCAAACTTTGCGATCGCTCTCTCGTTTTCGTCGCCGATTTCACTGAGGTAGTCGAGAGCCTTTTCCGCATCGGCACTGCCCTCTGCGATGAGTTTCTCGCGCAACAGGCGGCGTTTCCCTTCGCGTTCATCGATGCTCGGGTAGAAAAGGTTGAAAAACTCAAGCAGAAACGGCAGGCGTTTGCGC
>VYEH01000309.1:733-1250 GCA_009843005.1 Pseudomonadota bacterium
CTTGTCTCGCGGGTGTTGCGTGGCGCGCAAGTAGTGGGCGTCGGAGAGACGCTTGAGCAGCGACGAAGTCTCCTGCTGGCTCATGCGCATTCGCGCAGCAATGGCGGCTGGGGTCTTCTCCTGGTCGCGCATGCTGGCCAGACATTCCAGCAGCGCGCGTTGAGCGGGCGGCAGGTCGTTCAGTCGACTCTGATAGAACGGCGAAATCCTGTCGAGCAGGAGGTGAAATTGATCCTGCACGTTCGCGACCGATTCGTGAGCGATCAATTCGTAGAGCATCATCGTAAGGCGCGGGTTTCCCCCCGTCATCCGGTAGAGCGCCTGCAGCCGGGGACGCATGTCATCGTAGGTGTCGAGGATGTCTGTGCGCCCATCCCAATCGAGATTCAGCCTTTTGACTTCGACCGTTTCTTCGAAGCTCAGACTCTCCAGGATCTGAATGTCGAAGAAATCGTAAAACGGCTGTCGACCGACGCTGATTCCGTCGAAATGAAGCGGTGCGGTGGCCAACAGGAGG
>VYEH01000309.1:1260-3424 GCA_009843005.1 Pseudomonadota bacterium
GCCATGAGAAACTTGCGCAGCGAGGCGATGTCATTCTTGTTGCGTATCTGCCGGGTAAGGATCTCGCCGAGGTTTTCCAGCATGATGAGCAAAGTGCGATTGCATTGGCGATTCCTTTGGCGAATTTCGGGTACCAGCGTGTCGACCACCTTCGTGTTGTCTTCCTCCGTCTGCACCCTCTCGAATAAATCCCTCCATAGTGGCTCGTCTCCAAGCACATCTTTCAGGATTTGACATACACCGATCAGGAAATCGGCGAAGGACCGCGTCTGATTCGATTCCTCCGGAAATCGAACAACCACGATGTTGGCACTGAGAGCTTCGTCCGATTGAACGGTGTCTTCAACGCAGGAAAGCAGGTGGGTCTTGCCTATCCCGCGCGGCCCGATAAACAACATGTGATGTTTGGATTTTCTGCCCACCGAACCACGCAAGGATTCGATCGCATTGTCGAGGATGTGTTCGCGTCCAATGCTGGTTCGGCGCAAGCGTTCCGGACTGGTAACGCCCGCACGGTACAGCCCGATGTTTGTGCTGGGTGTCGCTTCAGGCATAGTACTTCCTCCACCACAATTTCAGCACACCGCTGGCGAAATCGTAGACTTCGTCATCGATCTCGATGATGTAGAAGTCGTTCTCCAAGTCGAGCAACAGCTGATTGAATATCTGTTTGCGTTCGTGCCCCGGCGATTCATGGCCGAGGCCCAGTAACAAGCGTTCTGTTTCTTGTAACAGGGTTACACGCTCCAACCCGGATTCACTCACGCTGATTTGACTCAACAAAGCGTAGGCAATCGAGCGCTTTGGTTCCGCGTAGTATTGCCTTATCCGCGAATAGAAGTGTTGCAACCGGGAGCGGGCGCCGGTGCTGAGGATCAACGCGTCAAATATTGCATCGACATCCGCCGGGACGATCATGCGTTGCTCGCTTTTCCACAGCCGGTAGAGATCCTGAGTAGCCATCTGCATGAATAGCGGGATTGGTCGGCCCAAGCGTGAGATCAGGCGTGGCGCGACGCTCTCATCGGAGGGGACGCCTCGCCCGCTCAGCATGTCCTGCACGAAGGCTTCAATGTCATCGCCAGTTAGCGGGGGCAGACGCATGTCTTCAAGGTCGTTGATGAGATCCACCAATCCGAGCGCGTCGAGTGTGCCCGCCAGGTTGACCGAGCCGCCAACCAGCCAACGAATCGAATCTCTTGCCGGCGTCGGATTCAGTCGTTGGGTGCGAAACCAGGCGAGGAATTCGCGCAGTAACGCTACATTTTCCCGGGACAGATTGAGCAGCATGTCGGGCAGTTCATCAATGATGAACAGCATCGGGACGTGGGAATTTCGTGCTTGCCTGAGAAACGTGTCACCGTGCTGACGCCAGTTTTCGCGCCAATTCGGGTCGCTTTGACGCAACGCGAGCTTGAAACCACCAACGCCGATCTCGTCGATCCTTCCAAGTACGCTGCCCACCAGCGCCCAACCCTTGGCAAGGTGATCGCGCACGAAATCCGGGTGCGCATCATGTAATGCATCGAGCAATCCCTGGAAGAAATCGGCCGGATGGGTCAAATCCTGGACATTGACCGAAACCACCGAGAAGCCGTTTTCGGGATTGTCGCGCAAGTAATCCATGACGCTGGTCTTGCCGGTTCGCCTGGGCGCCGTCAGCACCACGTGCCTGGTGCGCAAGGCTCGCCATAGCTCATTCAGAAACGCGCCGCGGTATCGCAAGTCAACAGGGTCGACGGGAGCCCCGGTGTAGAATTCGGGGGTGCTTTCCACCTATACACCACTCTAGTTGTAAAACAGAAATGTCGTATAGATAACTATACAACGATATTGATGTATGTCAATTCTGTTTTATAGATGCCAGTCGTTGGAATGCGAAATGACGTATGGCGTAGTTCCGGCGATCCAATCGTTCTCCTCAAAGTGATTGGACAGCCATGGTCATCATCTGAACCCGACGAAACCGCAGAGTAGCGCGTGTGTGGGCGGCATCCTGTCGTGCGCGTCGTGTGCGCGGCGCGGGGCCATGGACGGCCAGGAGCGCCGCGCGCCGATCTGAGCCCGCCATGGATGGCGGGCGATGTTAAGCGCGCGAACCTGTCCCGCAGGCGTCCGGCCCCCACCGTCCTTTCTGCCTTGCGGGCTTGCGGGCTTGCGGGCT